>DIVU01000095.1 GCA_002423365.1 Desulfuromonadaceae bacterium UBA6124
CGGCTGCACCAAGCGCGACGAAGCCAAGACCGCCGCCCCGGCCCCGGCCGAACCGACCCCCACGGCTGCCCCCGCGCCGCAACTGGTGGTGGATAATCTCGATCTCGCCGCCTGGAAGCAGAACCATCCCGCCCAATACCAGGGCTGGGAAGCGACCGCCGAGCCCACCCCCGTCGGCAAAAGCAGGTACAAGCGCGGCTTCGATACCGACGCCATCATCTACGACAAGATCGACGAATATCCCTACCTGGCGGTGCTGCTCAACGGCATCGGCTACGGTTTCGAGTTCACCGAACCGCGCGGCCACGCCTACATGATCAAGGACCAGCTCCATGTCGATCCGGCCCGGGTCAAGGCGGGGGGCTCCTGCCTGAGCTGCAAGACCCCTTACGCCCAGGTTCTCCAGGAGACGTTGGGAGAGGATTATTTCAAGCAGTCCTTCGCCGAGGTGCGCGGCCGGATTCCCGAAGCCGATCAGCTGCAGGGCGTGGCCTGTGTCGACTGCCACCGGAGCAGCGCCAACCCCACCCTGCGTCTGGCTCGCGATTTCACCCTGGGGCAGGGGCTGAAGGCCATCGGCAAGGATCAGGCCGCCCTCACCGACCAGGAGCTGCGCAGCCTGGTCTGCGCCCAGTGTCATGTAACCTACAGTATGACCAAGGATGCCGAGATGAAAACCACCGGCGTGATCTTTCCCTGGCAGGGAAGCAGCTGGGGGGGCATCAGCATCGAAAAGATCATCGCCCAGCTCCGCTCCGACCCGACTTACGCCGAATGGACCCAGAGCGTGACCGGCTTCAAGCTCGGCATCGTCCGGCACGCCGAATTCGAGGTTTTCAGCAAGGGCAGCCCCCACTGGGAAGCCGGCGTCGCCTGCGCCGACTGCCACATGCCCGCCGAAGAGCGGGACGGGCAAACCGTCTCCGATCACCGCATCATGAGCCCGCTGAAAAACGACCTCAAAGCCTGCGCCCAGTGTCATGAGGAAAGTCCGGAAGAACTACGCGGCAAGGTCATCGCCATCCAGGATGAAGCCGCCTCCCGGCTGATCCGCGCCGGCTATGCCACGGCCGAGGTGGCCAAGCTCTTCGAACTCGCCAACAAAGGTGTGGCCGAGGGCAAGGCCATCGACGAGGCTCTCTACACCCAGGCCCGCGCGGCCTACGAAGACGCCCTCTATCGGGTGCTCTACATCCAGAACGAGAATTCCACCGGTTTCCACAATCCCGAGGAAGTGCTGCGCATCCTCAAGGATGCCAAGACCTTCCACGAGCAGGCGGATTCCCTGTTGCGCCGGGCCATGGCCCAGGCCGGAATCGAAGCGCCGGCCGTGGTCGATCTCGAACTGGACAAGTACCTTAACAACCGGGGAACGAAAAAGATCATGCACCGCCCCGAATGGGTCATCGCCGATCCCCTGCCGGCACGGCAGGAGTGAAGGTGAAACAGCCATAAACAAGAACGGGCCGCCTCGCAAAGGGCGGCCCGTTCTTGTTTTGGTGGTCCGTGGTTCAGGGATCAGCGGCGCAGGTAGTCGTCGATCTCCGCGAATTGTTCCGTATCTTTTTCACTGACGCCGATGTTGGCGAAGGCCCGACGCCAGTTGGCAACAGAGGTGAAGACCTCTTCGACAATCGTGGCGGCACCGGAAATCCCCCAGGTCCGGCCGAGTCTTTCCAGATTGGCGCGCCCTGGGAAAATCGGATCGAGATCGAAGAAGAGGACATGTTCCCCCCGCTGGCCGATATCCGGAACCAGGTCGAATGCCGGTGAAAGGCGCCAGCCTTCTTCGCGGGTGCAGGTCATCCAGAAGTTCTTCAGATGATCGTCGGTGTTATGGATCACGGCGTTGAAGACCATCTGCCGGAAGAGCCGCTCCGAGTCGGTCTTGGGGTCGGCGCTGACCTTGCGCACTACCTGCAGGAGATCCACATAGCGGGCCTGATAATAGCCGGAGGCCTTGAGCAGCGTTTGCAGGCTGAGCATGTGCCGCCGCCCCAGGGGAGCGATGTCGAAGCGCCGGACCAGCAGGACCGGGCGCGAACCGCATTCCACCAGTCGCGTGGCCGGCACGACCAGTCCCGCCTGAGCCGCCAGGGCCAGGGTAGCCGCTTCGATGCGCACGACGTCGACCTGATCCTTGACGCTCGGAAACTTGGCGAGGCAATGTTCGCCGGTCGCCTCGTCATAGACCAGCGCCTTGGGGCGCGCCCCGCCCGGCGAACTGCCGGCCCCCAGCAGCAGGTTGATGTCCGTATCGGAACGATCCCCCCGTTCGAAGGCCTCGGCCGCTTCGACCAGGCGATTCAGATAGAGCGCGGAGACCCTTTCCTCCGGTTGTCGTGGGGCACCTTGTTCGCTGTAGGCGAGGGCGCCGAGGCCGGATGCCCCCAGGGCCAGAAGTAAATGGGGAAGCTTTTGTTGCTGCGGAGGCAGACGATGTTTGCGCACCAGCAGCCGCCGCCCCCAGTCGTCCGGCAGGCTGTCTTCAAAAGCCGGAAAGATGCCGGGATGCTCAATAGAGAATTCCCCCTCCTGTAGCGGCAGCGAAATCGGGTCAAGGGCGGAGGCGCCGGGGCTGTTCAGGTAGCCGGGTGCATAACGAAAGGCTCCGCGTCCCCGGCCGCCGCCGTCGATTTCGCAGACCATCTCCCCGGCCGGATGGTGTTCATCATCCAGGGCTATCCAGACCTCAATGCGGATGATCATTTGCCGCCTCGGCGTGAAGCCCGTTGCCGTTTTGGCTGTTGGCTTCGCTGGTATTTTTCGAAAAGATTTTCTTGCGGCGCCAGCAGGCGCTTCAATTCCTCGGCGCGCCCGAGGATCTCCAGGGCGATGGCCCAGTGGCCGAGCTGCACCCGGTGGTCGCCGTTTTCCATTTTGCAGAGGGTCGGGATACTCACGCCGATGCGCCCGGCAAAAACCCGCTGCGTTTCGTTGCGCCGCAAGCGTTCGTCACGCAACCGTTCGCCCAGGGCTTTCAGGATTTCCGCGAGATTTTCGGGAACGATCATGTCACACCTTATTTGCAATAATAGTTTGCATTATGCGGTCTAAAAACACTTTATGCAAAATATAATTTATATTGATTTTTTTTGCGAGACAACAGCGCCACAGGAACACCGGGCGCACCGAGAGAACCTTTTCCCTCCGGTACAATC
Organism: Desulfuromonadaceae bacterium UBA6124; assembly: GCA_002423365.1. Classification (GTDB taxonomy): domain Bacteria; phylum Desulfobacterota; class Desulfuromonadia; order Desulfuromonadales; family Trichloromonadaceae; genus Trichloromonas. The sequence goes on from DIVU01000095.1 coordinate 3,162, forward strand.
CGTCTTTTAGCTCTGTGTTCTCGGAGTCCGGAGACCTTGCATCTCCGGGAGTTATTCCCCCCGCAGCAGGCGGGTGAAGTCGTCGGCGGGAATCGGTTTGCTGAAGAAGAAGCCCTGGTAGGAATCGCAGTTGCAGCCAACGAGGAAGTCGAGCTGTTCGCGGGTTTCGACCCCTTCGGCGACGGCGGCGATGCGCAGGTTGTGGGCAATATCGACGATGCTGTTGACGACCGAGGCGCCGCTGGGGTCGATGACGACGTCGCGGATGAAGGAGCGGTCGATCTTCAGGCTGTCGACGGGGAAGCGGCGCAGGTAGTTGAGGCTCGAATAGCCGGTGCCGAAGTCGTCAAGACTCAGCGACACGCCGAGATCCTTGAGGCCGTGCATGGTCTGCTTGGCGCCGACCGGGTCATCCATGACCATGCTTTCGGTCAGTTCCAGCTCCAGCCGGTCGGCGGCCAGGCCGGTCTGATGCAGGGCCTTGCGCACCTGGTGGGGGAGATCCCCCTTGCGGAACTGGCGGGCCGAAAGGTTGACCGCCATGCGCAGCTCCGGCAAGCCGGCCTTCTGCCAGGCCACCGCCTGGCGGCAGGCTTCGTCCAGTACCCAGGCGCCGATAGGGCTGATCAGACCGGTTTCCTCGGCCAAGGGGATGAAATCGCCGGGCGAAATCATCCCCTTCTGGGGATGGAGCCAACGCAGCAGGGCCTCGCAGCCGATCACCCGGCCGCTGGCGAGATCGACCTGGGGCTGGTAGTGCAGGCAAAATTCTCGGCGCTCCAAAGCGTTGCGCAGACCGCCTTCCAGTTCCAGGGTCGCCATCACCTTCTGGTTCATCTCGGTGGCGTAGTAGGAAAAGGTGCTGCCTTCTCGTTTCGCCTGGTACATGGCGGTGTCGGCGTTGCGGATCAGAGTGGCGACGTCCAGGCCGTCACGGGGGTAAAGGCTGATGCCAAGGCTGGCGGTGAGGGTGATTTCCCGTCCGTCGAGGCGGTAGGGTTCGGCGAGCTGCCGCAGGATTTTGTTGGCGACGAGGCCGGCGTCCTTGGTTCCCGCCAGCTCGGTGAGCAGCAGGACGAACTCGTCCCCGCCGAGACGGGCCACGGTATCCGCCTCGCGTACCGACTCCGCCAGTCGTCGCGCCACCTCGCACAGCAGGCGGTCGCCGAAATCGTGACCGAGGCTGTCATTGATGAACTTGAAGCGGTCCAGGTCGAGAAGAAGTACCGCCACCTGGCGTTCGGAGCGCTGGGCGTAATGGATGGATTGTTCCAGTCGATCGGAAAGCAGCGCCCGGTTGGCCAACCCGGTCAGTTCGTCATGGGTGGAAAGGTATTCGAGCTGCGCCTCGTAGTCCTTGCGGTCGGAGATGTCCTCCTTGACCGCCACATAATGGGTGATGGCGCCGTTCGGATCGACCACCGGCGAGATCGACATCAGCTCCCAGTAGCGGCTGCCGTTCTTGCGCCGGCTGCGAATCTCGCCGTGCCATTCCTTACCGGAAGAAAGCCGGTCGAGCAGGTCGCCATAGGCTTCCTCGGACATCCCCTCGGCTTTGAGCAGGCTGGGGGTGCGGGCCTGCGCTTCTTCCAGGGTGTAGCCGGTGACGCGGGTGAATTTGGGGTTGACGTATTCCACGGTCCCGGCCGGGTCGGTGATGATGACGGCGGCGGGGCTCTGCTCCACGGCCAGGCTCAGTTTGCGCAACTCCTCTTCGGCGACTTTGCGCTCGGTGATGTCCGCGGCGATTTCCATGCGCACCCAGCGCCCGTCGTTCCAGCGGATCGCCTGATCGCGGCACTCGTACCAGCGGCCGTCGCGGGTGTTCTGAAACTCCCAGACCAGGGATTCCCCCGGTTCGCCGTCGGCCGGGAAGAGCCGGTCGTTGGTGCAGAAGGCGCAGGGACCGGTCTGCCCCTGTTGCAGACACTGCCAGCAGATCTTGCCGGCGATGTCCCCCCAGATCGCCCGACCATAGGCGTTGATGAAGAGAATTTCGTAGGTTTCGGGATCGGCGACGTAAATCAGGGAAGGGATGCTGTCCATGACCGCCGAGATGCGTTCGCTGGTTTCCAGCAAGGTGTTTTCCATGCGCTCCCGCTCCCGGTGCATACGCCATTCCCGCAGCGCCCGCGCGACCGTTTGCGGCATGGTCGCGAAGGTTTCCGGGGATTTGACCATATAGTCGAGCGCCCCCGCCTTCAGCGCCTCCACCGCCCGGGTTTCGTCGCCGTGGGCGGTCATGATCAGGATGGGAAAGTCCCGTTTCGCCGTCGGCACGGAAAGTACGTCGATGGCGCGACCGTCGGGCAGGTTGAGATCCATGAGCACGACGTCGGGGGGATCGAGAACGATAGCCTGACGGTATTCGGCCAGGCTCCCGACTTGACGGATGCGCGTGTCGGGGGAAATCCGCGCGAAGGACCGGGCAATGGCTTCGATGTGAGCCGTGTCGTCTTCGACAATCAGAACCTGTGACAGATCGACAGGCATGGGCAGGACCCTCTCTCTCGCATGGAGATTGTACGTCGCAGCGTGTTTGGGGCTAGACCGTTCGACGAGCTTTGCAAGTTTACCAATTTAATCTGTAACGGCCAACTCTGCAAAAGCGCATTCTTGAGAAAATCGTAGAAATAAGGCAGGGATAAAAATCGAGACGTATGTTCAGAGTGCGTTGACCGCCGGGTCTCCAGTTTGAAATGGATTTAGAGCCGTTGCGCCCATCGCGGTCATAAAGGGAGCTTCCGATAGACGGTCGGGGCCACCTGCTTTACCGGCACGTCGCAGCCGTGCAGCGATTCGGAATGGCCGAGAAAGAGATAGCCGCCCGGTCGCAGATGGCGGCAGAACTTGCGCACCAGCTGTTCCTGGGTTTCCCGGTCGAAGTAGATGATGACGTTGCGACAGAAGATCACATCCTGCATTTCATCCAGCCCGAAGGCGTCATCCATGAAGTTGAGGCGGCCAAAGGACACCATTTCCCGCGGCTCCGGGGCGATGCGCACGACAGGATTGCTGTGGTTTTTGCTTTTCAACAGATATTTGCGACGCAGCAACGGCGGAATCGGGGCGATACGGTCCAGGTGATAGACGGCGCGCCGGGCCATATCGAGCACCCGGTCGGAAATGTCCGTGGCGAGGATCTGGGGACGGGGGCAACGCCCCGGATGCTGTTCGCGGAATTCGCTCAG
>DIVU01000207.1:0-684 GCA_002423365.1 Desulfuromonadaceae bacterium UBA6124
TGGCAGACGCCGATTTCGTTCAGATCCAGGGTCGCGCCGTCTTCCCGTTGCAGGGTGTTGACGTTGACCTTGAACCGCAAATTGCTCACCTGGACCGGAGCGGTGGCCGAGCCGCTCTTGAGCAGATAACCGCGCCCCGTCTGCAAGGGTTCTTCGTGCAGCCAGACCAGCTTGGCTTCGAAGCGGTTGGCGTAGTGCGGGCGATCCTCGGGATCGGCCAGGACGTCGCCACGGCTGATGTCGATTTCGTCGGTCAGGGTCAGGGTGACGGCCTGCCCGGCCACGGCTTCGGCCAAGTCGCCATTCGCGGTGACGATCCGCGCGACCCGGCTTTTACGGCCCGACGAGGCGACCGCCAGTTCGTCTCCGGGGCGCACCGTTCCAGCGGCGATGGTTCCGCAGAAACCCCGGAAATCAAGATGCGGCCGGTTGACCCACTGCACCGGCAGGCGAAAGGGCCGGCGACTATCGGCTTCGGCGACGGGCACCGTTTCGAGATACTCCATCAGGGTCGGCCCCTGGTACCAGGGGGTGTTGCCGCCCGGCGCGAGGAGGTTGTCCCCTTCGAGGGCCGAGATCGGGATCGGCTGAATCCGGTCGAAGCCGAGACCGGCGGCGAAGTTCTCGTAGTCGCGGAGAATTTCGGCGAAACGGTCTTCGCTGTAGTCGACCAGATCCATCTTG
>DIVU01000207.1:736-8259 GCA_002423365.1 Desulfuromonadaceae bacterium UBA6124
TGTTGCGGGTGTACTGCTCATGGCCCGGCGTGTCGGCGACGATGAACTTGCGCTTGTCGGTGGAGAAGAACCGGTAGGCGACGTCGATGGTGATCCCCTGCTCCCGCTCGGCCTGTAAGCCGTCGAGGAGCAACGCGTAGTCGATCCGCTCCCCCTGGGTGCCGACCTTCTTGCTGTCCGCTTCCAGGGCCGCCAGCTGGTCCGCGAAAATCATCTTCGAATCCCACAGCAGGCGGCCGATCAGAGTGCTCTTGCCGTCGTCGACGCTGCCGCAGGTGATGAAGCGCAGCAGCGATTTTTCTTCCTGGGCCTTGAGGTAGGCGTGGATGTCTTCGGCGATCAACGCGGATTGGTGAGCCATCAGAAATATCCCTCCTGTTTCTTCTTTTCCATCGAACCGCTGGAGTCGTGATCGATCAGCCGCCCCTGGCGTTCCGAGGTGCGGGTCAGCAGCATCTCCTGGATGATCTCCGGCAGCGTCGCCGCCGTCGATTCCACCGCGCCGGTCAATGGATAGCAGCCGAGGGTGCGGAAGCGCACCGACTTGACCTCGACCTTTTCCCCCGGGCGCAGCTTGAGCCGCTCGTCGTCGACCAGGATCAGCATGCCGTCCCGCTCCACCACCGGTCGCGGCTTGGCGAAGTAGAGGGGGACGATGGGGATCTGCTCGAGGTAGATGTACTGCCAGACGTCGAGCTCGGTCCAGTTGGACAGGGGAAAGGCGCGGATGCTCTCCCCGGGACGGACCCGGGCGTTGTACAGATTCCACAGCTCCGGGCGCTGGTTTTTCGGGTCCCAGCGGTGGTTTTCGCTGCGGAATGAGAAGATCCGTTCCTTGGCCCGGGACTTCTCCTCGTCGCGGCGGGCGCCGCCGAAGGCCGCGTCGAACTGGTAGTGATCCAGGGCCTGTTTGAGCCCCTCGGTCTTCATGATGTCGGTGTGCACCGCGCTGCCGTGGGAAAAAGGCCCGATCCCCTGCCGCACCCCCTCCTGGTTGACGTGGATCCGCAGCTCGAAGTCCCCCGTCGCCGCCATCCGGTCGCGGAAGGCGATCATCTCCCGAAATTTCCAGGTGGTGTCCACATGCAGCAAGGGAAAGGGGATCTTGCCCGGAAAGAAAGCCTTGCGCGCCAGGTGCAGCATGACCGCCGAATCCTTGCCGATGGAGTAGAGCATCACCGGGTTGGCGAATTCGGCCGCGACCTCGCGGAGGATGTAGATGCTCTCGGCTTCAAGCTGTTGCAGATGGGTCATGGGATTCTCCTTCGTCGAATCTGTGAGGGGTGAGGAGTAAGGAGAAAAACAAGGGCCTTTACGCCTCACTCCTCACGCCTCACTGGCGCGTCAGCGTCGATGTAATCCGCACTCCTTGTGCTCCGGGTCTTCCCACCACCAGCGTCCGGCCCGTGACGGCTCGCCCGGTTGCACGGCGCGGGTGCAGGGGGCGCAGCCGATGGAGGGATAACCCTGCTGGTGCAGGCGGTTGACCGGCAGGCGTCGGGTCTTGGCGTAATCCCAGAGCTGCGCCTCGATCCAGTCGAGGAGCGGGTTGATCTTGAGCAGGCCGCCGTTCACCTGGTCGACCTCGATGGCCTGCAAGGCGTCGCGGGTGACGCTCTGTTCCCGGCGCAGGCCGGTGATCCAGCCGGAGAGCCCAGCCAGCGCCCGACGCAGCGGCTCGACCTTGCGGATGCCGCAGCACTCCCGGCGGTTGGCCAAACTATCGCGGAAGGAGAAGAGCCCCTTGCCGCGCTCCAGCTGTTCTACGGCGGCACGCTCAGGAAAGTACCAGTCGATGGCCAGGTTGTAACGTTGGCTGACGCTTTCCGCCGCCTCATAGGTTTCTTCGTTGAGACGGCCGGTGTCGATGGCGAAGACCCGGGTCGTCGGGGCGAGCTGGCTCAGCAGATCGATGATCGCCACGTCCTCGACGCTGAAGGAGCAGGCCAGGGCCACCGGGCCGTCCGCCTGGGCGAGCCCCTGGCGGAGAATCTCCAGAGCTTGCTTTTGCGGCGTCGGTTCGGGGCGGTCGGGGTGTGGGCTGTTCATGGTCGTCTCCTGTCGCTCAGATAGTGTATTCCGGTTCGCGCTGCTGGCGGCCGTAAGGAATGCGGTTCCAAAGCCGCTCGTGGCCAACATAGACGAAGATTTTGAAGAAGGTATCGAGGGCGCCGACCGTCGCCGCGAGGTCGAGGCGGTCGATGGCGATAAAGACCACCAGTGACGTGGTCAGAGTGCCGACAACTCGGTAGGAGACGGCTTTGGCGATGCTGCGACGGGTCGTTTCCATATTTTCCCTTCGGGGTATCTTTGCCTATATCTACAGTTGACCATTGTTGAACAACACAATAAAATACAACGACCAAAAAGATCAAGAACAAAAATATATTATATTTTATTTCATACTATTTTTATGTAGATTGCGTGCATTAGTCTGCCTCCCAGGGATACGGAAGCCCGGCTCGTGCTTGGAACCCCACAAACGCTGAATCTCTGCCTGCCGTTGCCGGTCGTTTGCGACACTCGTTTCCGGCCGGTTGTTCCCGTCCGGTTGTCAACCGGTTTGACTCCCCACCCCTGCAAGCGTATACTTAAATTACAGGATGCTTCGAGGCCGCTGGACGCAGCTGCCTCATTTGCCCTGGATGACTTACCCTCCTGGTCTCCAGGGTTTTTTTTGCAAAAAAAAACGGCCGCGCCTCCATGCTCGGAGGGGCGGCCGTCGGACTTTTCGGGGCGGCTTATCGGGCTATTTTTTCAGATCTTCCAGATTGCACATTTCCTGCCGGGCCAATTGGGCGAAGTTGTAGCGCTTGAGAATCGCCGTCATCTCATCCCGCACCTCTTTCCAGGCGCCGTGCACCGGGCAGAAGAGGGTACGCCGGCAGAGGTCGCCGTCGGAGAGGCATTCGTTGAGATAGAGCGGACCCTCCTGGGCGACCACCACATCGAAGAGCGTCACTTCGGCGGGATCCTTGCGCAAATAAAAACCGCCGCCCACCCCCCGCTGCGACCCGACGATCCCCTCCTTGATGAGGGGCTGCAGAATCTTGGTGAGAAAGGCGGGGGTGATGTTCTGGTGGCTGCAAATATCCTTTTTGTAGACGATTTCCCCGCGTGGCTGGCGAGCCAGATAGAGCAGGGCACGAATGGCGTATTCCGTAGCGCGGGTAATGATCACGGGACCTCCAATAGCTGACCTAGTTTGTTAGAGTAACCTTGCTTCCTCGCTCTTGTCAACATTAAAGACCGGCGATGTCCGATTCGTGAATGCCGGTTCAGGCAATCTTGACAGTCCGGGATTGGTCGGGCATGATCCCCCCATCTTCGAAAGAATGACGGATCCGCGCCATGCCCCCTACCCCACCTTCCACGACTTCCGTTGGCCGCTTCGCGCCGAGCCCCACCGGCCCCCTTCACTTCGGCTCGCTTCTGACCGCCGTCGGCAGCTACTGCCTGGCCCGCCAGGCGGGGGGACTCTGGCTTTTGCGCATTGAAGACCTGGATATCCCGCGGGTGGTGCCCGGCGCTGCCGACACCATCCTGCATACCCTAGACGCCCTGGCTCTACACTGGGACGGCGAAATCCTCTACCAAAGTCGGCGGTCGGCCCGCTACGCCGAGGCTCTCGCGTTGTTGGAGAACAAGGGCCTGATTTATGGCTGCGCCTGCTCCCGCAAGGAAATCCTGGCCAGCGCGCCACATCCCGGCGAGGAAGGTCCAATCTATCCCGGGTTCTGCCGCACCGGGCTCCCTCCAGGACGCCGGCCGCGCGCTTGGCGGCTGAGGGTGCCAGCGCGCTCCGTGGCGGTGACGGATGGCGTCCGCGGCCAACAGTCACAGCATCTGGCCGAGGAGGTGGGAGATTTCGTGGTCCGCCGAGCCGACGGACTCTTCGCCTACCAGTTGGCGGTAGTGGTGGACGACGCCGACAGCGGCGTGTCCCAGGTGGTGCGGGGCCAGGATCTGCTGACCTCGACGCCGCGTCAGATCTACCTGCAAGAATGCCTCGGATTCCCCCACCCCGAGTACATCCATCTGCCTTTGGCCCTGGCCGCCGATGGCGAAAAAATCAGCAAACGCCACGGGGCCGTCGCCGTCGGGCGTGAAGGGGGCGGTATTCTGATCGCCGCGGCCCTGCTTTTTCTCGGCCAACCGCTCCCGGCGGAACTGGAACATGCACCGCCGGCGGAAGTGCTGCGCTGGGGGGTCGCGCACTTCGATCTGCGCCTGGTACCGAAAAATTCGCGGCCCCTTCCGGAAAAAGTGCGGGCATGTCTCTCTTGACCCCGGGCAGCCCCTCTCCTTCGCGCAAATGGCAAATCTTCGCGATCCTGGCGGGATTCTACGTCGTCGCCTACTTCTACCGGGTATCGGCGGCGGTCATCGCCCCAAATTTGCAGCAGGATCTCGGTCTTACCACCGAACAACTCGGCAATGTCTCCTCGGCTCTTTTCTATGCCTTTGCCTTCACGCAACTTCCCCTCGGCCCCATTCTCGACCGCTACGGACCCCGGCGCGTGATCTTCACCCTCGGGCTGATCACCGCCGTGGGCGCCGTCCTGCTGGCGGGGGCCCAGGGCTATGCCGGGGCGCTGGCGGGTCGGGCCCTGATCGGTCTGGGGACCGCCTGCGTGCTGATGGGTTCGTTGAAAATCTACACCGCCTGGTTCGAACCGTGCCAGTTCGCCACCCTTGCCGGAGCGCAGATCGCCCTCGGCAACTTCGGCAATCTGCTGGCGACCTCCCCCCTATCCTGGGCCGCCGGCAACTTCGGCTGGCGTTCGACCTTCATGGCGGTTGCCCTCTTGACAACCTGTTTCGCCCTGGCGGTACTGTTGATCGTCCGCGACACCCCCGGCCCAAGCGGCTCCCCCACCCGCGCACCGCTCCTTGCCGGATGGGGGACCCTGGCACGCACCCCCTCTTTCTGGCTGCTGGGCCTGCTCGCCTTCTTCTGGTACGGCGGCTACATGGCGGTGCAGGGGCTGTGGGGAGCACCCTATCTGATCCGGGAACTCGGGCAGAGCCCTGCGGAAGCCGCCCGCTTGCTGCTCTTCACCGCTGTCGGCTTCATTATCGGCTGCCCTCTGGCCGGGCGGCTCTCCGACCGCCTGCTGGCCTCGCGTAAGAAGGTGCTACTGGCCGGGCAACTGGGCCTGCTGGTGCTCTTGAGCCTCTTCCTTGGCCCCCTGCCCCACCTTCCGGAGGCCCTGCTCCCCTACGTCTTTTTCCTCTTCGGCCTGTGCGTTTCGACCGGCCCGGTCCTCTACGCCCAGACCAAGGAACTCTTCCCCGGCCCCTTGGCGGCCACGGCCATGACTTCGATAAATTTTTTCGTGGTGATCGGAGCGGCGTTGACCCAACAGGTTATGGGATATATCATGCGGGACCAGGGAGGGGATTTCCACCGCGCCTTCGCCTTCCCCACCCTGGGGCTGGCCCTGGCCTGGCTGGGCTACCTCTTCTGCCGGGACACCCGCCCACGCCGGCATCCCGGAGCGAACGCAAATTGAAGAACCTATCAGGAGGAACAACGATGCCAAGATGGTTGCTGATCGGAATGGTCGCGGCGCTGCTGATCGGCTGCGGCGGAAAATCATTCACCGTGTCCAAGGCCGAATACCGGGAGAAGGTCCAGACCCTGGGAGTTCTACCGTTGATGGTCGACGAGTCCTCGACCATCAGCCACCCGGAGCGCGAGCCGCTGATCGGCCTGCTGCACCAGTACAACAACTCGACCCGCGACCTGCTGATCGACATTCTCAAAGAAGGCAAACAGTATTTCGATGTTCGAGCGATCCCCGGGAACTCCCAGGATATTTTCAACCGCCTGGTCATCGGCCAGAATCCTCGGGGACGGGGGGACGAACAACACATCGGCTATGTTTTCAATGCCGCGGAAATCACCCCGCTGGTTGAAAAAAATGTGGTGGACGCCATTCTGGTCGTGATCTTCAACGGCGTCGACCGTGACGAGAAACGTTGGGATCGCACCAAGCTGACCTTTCTGCGGGCCAATTACAACGTCATCTTGGCCAGCGCCATGGTTTTGACGGCGGACGGACAGGTGCTCTGGGAATACCACGGCAAGCCGGGGGAGAGCTTTCTGCCGCTGCAGTATCCGGACTTCGACGAGGCCCATTACAACAAGACCGAGGAGGTCAAGATCCGCTACATCTCCCTGGCCGGACTGGAACGCACCCTGGCGGAACGCTCCAACAGCATGTTCAGCCGCGCCTCCGGCCCGCTTCCCTACCAGAAGCTCTTTGACCAACTGGCTTCCGAACTTAATCCGGGGATGATCAACCCCCTGCGCAACCAGCCCCAGTAAGCCTCTTCCGGCCCAATTCACGGGAAAGATCCGTTTCTTCCATGGAAACGGATCTTTCCCGGAACAAACGTATTGACAGCCCCCTGCCAATGGTTGTAAATAGTTGCAGCAGCCTCGTTATCCCTCCCGCTGCGCGGCCTAGCAAACCTATTCGGAAAGCTTCCATATAAAGTCAGATCTTGCCATTGGTTAGCCTTTGACGCGGAACCATATCGTTTTTTAGTCCAGCGCCGACAACTCCCTGTTTTCGACATATCCGGCATGCGCCGACCGACAAAGGCACATCCTACCGTCCACTCCTGAAATCATGCTTCCATTAATACCTACCCCCGAAGATCGACCTGCCTTGTTCCGCCAGGGTCGCCACCCTTCCATTCCGAGTCCTTCCGGCAAGCGACTCGTGCGGTGGATGGCCATCTGACGGAGCCCTCCGAGGAGACCCCATGAACCTGAAGGAACTGAAAGAGAAAAAAGCCACTGAAGTGGCCGGCATCGCCAAGGATCTGAAGATCGAGGGCGCGGCGGGGATGCGGAAGCAGGACCTGATTTTCGCCATTCTCAATGCCACGGCGGAAAAGAACGGCGCCATCTTCGGCGAGGGGGTGCTGGAAATTCTCCCCGACGGTTTCGGCTTTTTACGGGCGCCGGATGCCAACTACCTGCCGGGCCCCGACGACATCTACGTCTCCCCCTCGCAGATCCGCCGCTTCAACCTGCGCACCGGCGACACGGTTTCGGGGCAGATCCGCCCGCCCAAGGAGGGGGAGCGCTACTTCGCCCTGCTCAAGGTTTCCGAAGTCAACTTTGAAAATCCGGCGGTGGCCCGGGAAAAGACCCTCTTCGACAACCTGACCCCGCTTTACCCGGAAGAGCGCTTGCGGCTGGAAACGACCACGGACAACCTGCCGATGCGCGTCGTCGATCTTGCCACCCCCATAGGCAAGGGGCAGCGCGGTCTGATCGTGGCGCCGCCGCGCACCGGCAAGACGATGCTCTTGCAGAACATCGCCAACTCCATCACCACCAATCATCCGGAAGTCTACCTGATCGTTCTCCTCATCGACGAGCGCCCGGAGGAAGTCACCGACATGCAGCGCAGCGTCCAGGGGGAAGTCATCTCCTCGACTTTCGACGAACCGGCGACTCGCCACGTCCAGGTGGCGGAGATGGTCATCGAGAAGGCCAAGCG
>DIVU01000032.1:0-7854 GCA_002423365.1 Desulfuromonadaceae bacterium UBA6124
CCCCGGTACTGGATGGCTTCGGCCAGATGGGCCTGTTCGATCCGCTCGCTGCTGGCCAGGTCGGCGATGGTGCGGGCGACTTTGAGGATGCGGGAGTAGCTGCGGGCCGAGAGGCCGAGGCGGTCGGTGACCATTTCCAGCAGCTTGTGTCCGGCCTCGTCCACCGGACAAAACTTGCGGATGTGGCGGGCCTGCATCTGGCTGTTGGCGTGCAGGCCGAAGGTTTCCAGCCGCTCGCGCTGCAGCTGTCGGGCGGCCTCGACCCGGGCGCGGATGTCGGCGGAGGATTCGCCGTCGACGGGATCGGCCAAATCCTTGTGCGGCACCCGGGGAACCTCGACATGCAGGTCGATGCGGTCGAGCAGCGGGCCGGAGAGGCGCGAGCGGTAACGTTGCAGCATCGGCGGGGTGCAGATGCATTCGCGCAGGCTGTCGCCGAGAAAGCCGCAGTGGCAGGGATTCATCGCCGCCACCAGCATAAAATTGGCGGGATAGGTGAGGCTGGTGGCGGCGCGGCTGATGCAAACCTGACCGTCTTCGAGGGGCTGACGCAGCATTTCCAGGACGTTTTTCTTGAATTCGGGGAGTTCATCCAAGAAGAGGACACCGTTGTGGGCGAGGCTGACTTCGCCGGGGCGGGGATAGGCGCCGCCGCCGATGAGACCGGCGTCGGAGATGGTGTGGTGCGGCGCCCGGAAGGGGCGAGCGGCGACCAGGGCGTCGCGGCGGGGAAGGAGGCCGCTGATGGAGTGGATCTTGGTCGTTTCCAGCGCCTCGGCGAAGTCGGGAGCGGGGAGGATGCCGGGAATGCGTCGGGCGAGCATGGTCTTGCCGCTGCCGGGGGGGCCGATCATCAGCACGTTGTGGCCGCCGGCGGCGGCGACTTCGAGGGCGCGCTTGACGTGTTCCTGCCCGCGCACCTCGGCGAAATCCTCGGCGCCGCATACGCCCTCGCGAAAGAGCTCGGCGACATCGACCCGGCAGGGTTCCAGTTCGGCGGCGCCGGCGAGGAAATCGATCACTTCGCCGAGATCATGCACGCCGTAGACCGGCAGGGCATCGACAATCGCCCCTTCGCGGGCATTTTCCTCAGGGAGGATCAGTCCGGCGACATCCCAGCACTTGGCGGCGAGGGCCACCGGCAGGGCGCCGCGCACCGGCTTGACCCGGCCGTCGAGGGAGAGTTCCCCCATCAGCACATAGCGCCCGGGGCGTCCCGGCTTGAGGGCACCGGTGGCGGTGAGCAGGCCGACGGCCATGGGCAGGTCGAAGGCGGCGCCGTCTTTTTTGATGTCGGCGGGGGCGAGGTTGATGGTGATCTTGCGGGCGGGGAATTCGTAACCGCTGTTCTTGATTGCCGACTTGACCCGGTCCTTGCTCTCCTTGACCGCCCCTTCCGGCAGGCCGACGGTGGCGAACTGGGGCAATCCCTGGGCAATATCGACTTCCACATCCACGGGATAAGCGTCGATGCCGATCAGCGCCCCCGACAATACCTTGGCCAGCATGGTCACTCCTTGGCATTTTATTAAAGATGGCCAATCCTAGCGGAAATGCTTTTCCTCGGCAAGAATTTATCCTCCTTCGCCGGCGATGGAGAAGTCGTCGCCATTTACGGACTTGCGTCACCGGCGGCCCAGGCCTAAGATAAACAGCGTCGACTTCGGCGAAAGGACCCATTCCATGCCCGACGACCACCTGCTCGACCACAACATTTCCCGAGGGTTTCTCCTCGCTATCGCCCTGACCGCCGTGACCTTGGTCGCCGAGGTGATCGGCGGCTTCTGGACCAACTCCCTGGCACTGCTCTCCGACGCCGCCCATGTCTTCATGGATCTTTTCGCCCTCACCCTGTCGCTGGCGGCGATCCGCCTCGCCGCCCGGCCGGTCAGCGACCGCCGCACCTATGGCTGGCACCGGGCGGAAATTCTGGCGTCGCTGATCAACGGACTGAGCCTGTTGATCATCGCCGTCGGCATTTTGCACGAGGCCTGGGGACGTTTTCAGCACCCCGAACCGGTGAAGAGTCGGGAGATGTTCGTCATCGCCGTCATCGGCCTGGTCATGAACCTGATCGCCGCCCGTTTCCTGCATGGCCACGCCCATGACGACCTCAACGTGCGCAGCGCTTTTTTGCATGTACTCGGCGACGCCCTCGCCTCGGTCGGGGTCATCGTCGGCGGCCTGATCATGCTGCAGACCGGCTGGTATGTGGTCGATTCCCTGATTTCCGCCGGCATCGCCCTGATTATCGGCTGGGGGGCGCTGCGCATCCTGCGCGAGGCCGGGCATATTCTCCTCGAAGGGGTGCCGCCGCACATCGATCTCCAGCAGGTGGTGGCGCGGATCAAGGACCAAGAGGGGGTAAACGATGTCCATCAGCTGCACGTCTGGTCGATCTGCTCGCACATCACCGCCCTGTCGGCGCATATCGACCTGCATCCCGACCACCTGCACCGCCAGGGGGAAGTGATCGGCCGCATCGAGGCGATGCTCGACCACGACTTCCACATCACCCGCACCACCTTGCAGGGGCAGTGTCACAGCTGCGCCAACGGCGACACCCTTCAGCCCCTGAGCCATCGGCCCCGGATCGCGGATCAAGGACACGATCATGGCCAGGACCACGAGCACACCCATCACCCGTAAGTACTGAGTCTTCCAATGAAACACCTCTTTAAAACGATCTTCTGGGCCGTCTTCCTGATCCTGCTGCTGCTCGGCAGCGACCAGTATTTTGTGCGCGTACCCGCAAGCCAACCGGCCGTGACGGCGGTGCGGGCTTTTTACCTCGACTTTCGTTCCCGGTTGCTGCGTCAGCTGCCGGATGAGGTGCCGGTGAGTGTCGAGGCGGTCATCGAGGCGGCGGAAAAAGAGGTCGCCCAGCCCCGGCCCCAAGCGCTTGCGCCAAAAAAAGCGGCGCCCGTAAGCGCCGCCGAAGAACCGAAATATAAATATCTTTACGCGGATGCCGACGGCGGGCTGCACTTCGCCGCCTCGCTGGAAGAGATTCCCGCGGCCTTCCGCAAACAGGCCCAGCGCCTGGAAGAATAATCAGGGCAGGGTGCCGTAGACCTCCGGGCGGCGATCCTGGTAACAGCGGATCTGCGCGCGGTAGTTGACCATCTCCTCGAAATCGAAGCAGGCAGTGAGTTCGGTGTCGCTCTCTCCGGCCTCGCCAAGGATTTCCCCCCGGGGGGCGATGAGCAGGCTCATACCGAAAAAGTCGAGCTTGCCCTGGATGCCGCAGCAGTTGGCGGCGATGACAAAGAACTGGTTTTCGATGGCGCGGGCGCGTAGCAGGGTGCGCCAGTGGTCCTGCCGGGGCTTCGGCCATTCGGCGCTGAGACAGAGGATTTCCGCCCCTTCCAGCGCCAGCTTGCGGAAGAGTTCGGGGAAACGCAGGTCGTAGCAGATGGCGACGCCGAGCCGCCCGACCGAGGTCGGCACCACCAGGGTGCGGTCGCCGGCGGCCAGGAAGCGGTCTTCGCCCATGTTGGAAAAGAGGTGCAACTTGCGGTATTTGTCGACGACCTTCCCGCGATCAATAACATAGGCGGTGTTGTAGACCCGGTTCCCCTGCCCTTCCGGCAGGCTGCCGACCAGAACCATCCCCAACTCCCGGGCGAGATCCCGCAACGCCTCGAGCACCCGGGGGGTTTCCCGGGCCAGTTCGGGAAGGCGTTTATAGTCGTAGCCGGTGCTCCACATCTCCGGCAGCACCGCCAGCTCGGAGCCTTGCTCGCGCACCCGCCGCAGCCCGGCCAGAGCGCGTTCGAGGTTGGTTTCCACCTCGCCGAGAGCGATGTTGAATTGCACGGCTGCCGCGTGTATCCTGCGTTCCATGTTCTCTGTCCTTTCCGGCTTATTTGAAATTTATAGAATTATGTTCTATTTTTACCGAAAACCCGAAACCATAAGAGAATCCCCAACGACGTTGGGCAATTATAAAGAAAGTCCAAGGCCTTGACAACCTCTATCCGACGTCGGATTTGCTTGACCGAAAGATTTAAAACTGTTAAACAGGACTGGCGTTTTATTCTCGGCAAAACCGAAGTGCGGCCACGCACCGCCCTACAATAAATCCTAAACCGATGTTTTTTCAATCGGTTTCAACTGTTTCCCCTGTCTCGCCAACCATAACGACGCAAAGGGTTGCCCATGGCCAAGGTCGTCACCTTTTTAGTCATGTTCGCCTTCTGGGTGGTCATGTCGGGCATGTTCGATGCATTTCACCTCTCCTTCGGGGTGGTTTCCTGCCTGCTGATTGCCCACTTCAGCCACAGCCTGCTCCTCTACGGCGATCCGAAAAGCTGGGGGCGGGGCTTTTTCGGCATCCTCTTCTACCTGCCCTGGCTCTTCTGGGAAATCCTCATCTCTAACCTGCAGGTGACTTACATCGTTCTGCATCCGCGCATGCTCGATCTGATCGATCCGCAACTGGTCCGTTTCAAAACCAGCCTGAAGCGCCCCATCTCCAAGGTCACCCTGGCCCAGTCCATTACCCTGACCCCCGGCACCGTCACTGTCGATATCGAAGAGGATGAGCTGCTCGTCTACGCCCTGACCGCCAGCGGCGCCCAGTCGCTGGCGGGCAGCGCCATGGAGCGGCGCATCGCCGCCGCCCTGGAAGGGGGGAAATAATGGAACAGTTCTTCCTTGCCATCGGCATCGCCCTGATGCTGTTGATGTTCCTCTCCCTCTACCGGGTGCTGGCCGGACCCACCATCCTCGACCGGATGCTCGGCGGCAACGTGATCGGCACCAAGACCACGGCCTTGCTGCTGCTGATCGGCTTGCTCTACGACAATGTGGGGATGTTCGTGGATATCGCCATCGCCTACGCCATGCTCAACTTCATCGCCACTCTCGGTTCGGCCAAATACTTTCTACATCGCAAAAGCATTCATCTGGAAGACCATCAGTAAGGGGTTAGGTCGCCATGATCCTCAATATCGTCAGCATCGTTCTGATTTGCGCCGGCCTCTTCTTTTTCGCCGTCGGCACCCTCGGCATCCTGCGCTTTCCCGATTTCTACACCCGCGTCCAGGCCGCCGGCAAATGCGACTCCCTGGCGGCGGTGCTGGTTCTGGTCGGCATCGCGGTCTATAACCTGGGGGATCTGTCCCTGGCGACGGTGCTGGTGAGCATCAAGATTCTCTTCATCGCCGCCTTCGTCTTCATCTCCAGCCCCACCGCCACTCACGCCATCACCGACGCCGCGCTGCTGATCGGCGTCAAACCCTGGACCAAGGAGAAGAACACCCCATGATCTGGCAGCTTGATCTACTCATTCTGCTCTTGGTGGTGGTTTGCGCCCTGGCCACCATCACCGTCAAGGACCTGCTCTCGGCGACCATCATCTTCGGTGTCTACAGCTTTCTCATGTGCCTGCTCTGGGCGGAGATGGGGGCCGTGGACGTGGCTTTCACCGAAGCGACCGTCGGCGCCGGCATCAGCACCGTCCTCTTTATCGCCGCCATTCTGCGCACCAACCGAAGGAGCAAGGATTGAAAGCGCTCGCCCTTATCGCCACGGTCATCACCGGCATCCTGCTGCTCTACGGCACCCGGGACTTTCCCGCCTGGGGCGACCCCCAGTCCCCGGCCAACCGCCACCTCTCGCCCTATTACATTGAGAACGCGGTGGCGGAGACGCACGTGCCCAACGTCGTCACGGCGGTACTCGGGGATTACCGGGGGTACGACACCATGTTCGAAACGGTGGTCATCTTCTGCGCCGGCATGGCCGTCGCCAGCGTGCTGCGGAGAAACAAGTCATGAAACAACGCCTGGAACGGGCCACCGGTCAGCACCCGGGGGACAGTCCGATCATCAAGACCAGCGTACGCCTGCTGGTCCCTTTCGTGCAGCTCTTCGGCCTCTACGTCATCGTGCATGGTCATTACAGCCCGGGGGGCGGCTTCCAGGGGGGGGTGGCGCTCGGCGCCTCCTTCATCCTGCTGGCTTTGGCCTATGACCTGAAGACCTCGATCCGCCACTTCTCCGAAGGGGCCAACGCCGTGCTGGCCAATACCGGCGCCCTGATCTACACCGGCGTCGCCGCCCTCTGCGCGGTCATGGGCGGGCTCTTCCTCGACTACAGCGCCCTCGACAAACTGATCCCGCTGGGTCCCATCGAATGGCGCTCCTTCGGGATCTTTTTGGTCGAGGTCGGCGTCGGCCTGGCGGTCATGAGCATCATGGTGTCGCTCTTCTGGGATATTTCCTCGGGCGGCGAAATGGACGAGGGGCTCTGATATGGACGGAATGCTTCAGGAAGTCGTCGCAAAATACAACTACTGGATCTACGTGGTGCTGATGATGATCGGCTTCTACGCCATGATCGGTAAGCGCAACCTGGTCAAGAAGCTGCTGGGGATGAACATCTTCCAGACGGCGATCATCCTCTTTTTTGTCTCCACCGGGGTCAAACGCGGCGGCGGCATCCCGATTCTCGACAAGTACAAGGTGCTGGCGGAAGGGATCGATCCCACCCAGATCGTCAACCCCCTCCCGCATGTGCTGATGCTCACCGCCATCGTCGTTTCGGTCAGCGTCACCGGGGTGGCTCTGGCGGTCATGCAGCGCATCCACCGGGAATACGGCACCCTCGAAGAGGATGAAATTCTGGAGAGGATCAGCGAATGACCACCAGCAACCTCCATCTCTACGCCCTGGCCGCGCCGCTCTTGACCGCCTTTTTCGTCAATCTGCTCGGCCGTCTGTCGCGCAACTGGATCGCGCCGCTGGTCACACTCGCCCTAACCTTTTCCACGATCTTTTCCGGGGTGACCCTGCTCAACGTGCTGCGCCACGGCGGCTATCGCTACACGGTAGGGAACTGGCGCCCCCCCTTCGGCATCGAACTGGTGATCGACCACCTCAGTGCCCTGATGATGGTGCTGATCAGCCTGGTCGCCCTAGTCGCCACCCTCGCCGCCTTCAAATGCGTGGAGCGGGAACTGCCGGGGCGGGAACATCTCTTCTTCACCCTCTATCTCATCCTCATCGCCGGCCTCTTTGGGCTGGTGTTGACCGGGGACGCCTTCAACCTCTACGTGCTGCTGGAGATCACCTCGATCACCACCTACGGCCTCATCGCCATGGGCAAGGGACGCGCCCCCCTGGCGAGCTTCAACTACATCATCATGGGATCCATCGGCGCCTGTTTCTACCTGCTCGGCGTCGGCTATCTCTACATCCTCACCGGCACCCTGAACATGGCCGACATCGCCTCGCGCATCGCCGGTCTCGACACCCCCGCGGCCCTGGCCACGGCCTTCGGCTTCATCATGGTCGGCCTGTGGGTGAAGATGGCCTTCTTCCCCCTGCACAACTGGCTGCCCAACGCCTATTCCCTCGCTCCCACCGGCGCCGGTCTGCTCATCGCGCCGCTCATGACCAAGGTCACGGTCTATCTGATGATCCGGGTCATCTTCGCGGTCTTCACCCCCAGCTATACCTTCTTCCAGCACGCCGGGGTGCAGGCGGCCATCGTCTGGGTCGCGGCCGCGGCGATCATCTGCGCCTCCTCCCTGGCCCTGGCCCAGCGGGATCTGCGGCGGATGCTGACCTATATCATCGTCGTCGAGGTCGGCTACATGGTCGGCGGGGTCTGGCTGGCCAACGCCCAGGGGATGACCGGCGCCATCCTGCATATCGTCAACGACGCGCTGATGACCCTCTGCCTCTTCCTGGCGGCGGCGGCCATCCATTACCGCACCGGCAGCCTGCGCTTCGAGGATCTCACCGGGCTCTACCGGAAGATGCCGGTGACCATGGCGGCCTTCACCGTCGGCGCCTTCGCCATGATCGGCATCCCCCCCACCTGCGGCTTTTTCAGCAAGTGGTA
>DIVU01000032.1:7903-9522 GCA_002423365.1 Desulfuromonadaceae bacterium UBA6124
CGAGCCGCTTCCCCGCCAGGAAGCGCCGGCTCTGCTCCTGAATTCCCTGGTGCTCTCGGCCATCGCCTTGATCGCCGTCGGTTTCGGTTCGGGACCGCTCGTGACCAACATCATCCGCCTGGCCATTCCGGCGGGATTTTGAGATTTCGACCATGACCGGCATTCACCCTTTTCATCCTTCCATCCCTCGGGAATAAAGAGAGACTATGGCGTATCCATATTCCATCTGGCCCCTGGTCGCGATTCTCGTCTCCCTGCTGGCGACCTTGCCGATCATGGCCTTCAACGACCGGGCGCCCAACCTGCGCGAAGGCAGCACCCTGATGGCGGCGGTCGCCAAGTTCATGATCGTCGCCGCGATGATCCCCACCGTCATGCAGGGGGGAGGCTTCGAACTGACCCTGGCGGAAGTCATCCCGGGCGTGCCGATTCAGCTGCGGGTCGACGGCATGGGGCTCTTTTTCGCCCTGGTCGCTTCCTTCCTCTGGATCTTCACCTCCCTCTATTCCATCGGCTACATGCGCAGCCTCGGGGAGCATGACCAGACCCGCTACTTCGCTTCCTTCGCAGTGGCGATCTCGGCGACGATCGGCGTGGCCTTCTCGGCCAACCTGCTGACCATGTATCTCTTCTACGAGATGCTCTCCCTCTCGACCTACCCGCTGGTCACCCATGAACAGAACGACGAGGCCCGCGCCTCGGGACGCAAATACCTCACCTACATCCTCGGAACCTCCATCGGCCTGGCCCTGCCGGCGATGCTTATCACCTATCAGCTTGCCGGAACCCTCGACTTCACCCAGGGCGGCATCCTCACCGGCTGCGCCTCGCCGAGCACCGTCGCCCTGCTTCTGGTCCTCTTCATCTTCGGTTTCGCCAAGGCCGGGATCATGCCTTTCCACGGCTGGCTGCCGGCGGCGATGGTGGCACCGACCCCAGTCAGTTCCTTCCTCCACGGCGTGGCCGTGGTCAAGGTCGGGGTTTTCTCCATTATGCGGGTGATTTTCGACATTTTCGGCCCCGACCTGCTGCGCGATCTGAATCTCGGGGTGGTCATCACCACCATCGCTTCGATCACCATCCTCACGGCCTCGCTGGTCGCCCTGACCCAGGACAACCTCAAGCGGCGGCTGGCCTATTCGACCATCGGCCAACTCTCCTACATGATTCTCGGTGCCGGCATGCTGACGGCGGCGGGGATGACCGGCGGCATCCTGCACATCGCCATGCACGCCTTCGGCAAGATCACCCTCTTCTTCTGCGCCGGGGCGATCTACGTGGCCCATCACAAAAAATACATCAGCCAGATGGATGGTCTCGGCCGCAAGATGCCGATCACCTATCTGGCCTTTTTTCTCGGCTCGATGAGCATCATCGGCATGCCGCCGATGGGGGGCTTTTTGAGCAAGTGGAATCTGGTCATCGGCGCCTTCGAAGGGGGGCAGATGGTCCTGGTGGTCGTGCTGCTGGTGAGCTCGTTGCTCAACGCCGCTTATTTCTTCCCCATCGTCTACCGGGGATTTTTCGCCAAACTCCCCGAAGGCGAGACGGAATCCGGGGTGAAGGAAGCGCCGCTCTTCTGCCTGCTGCCCCTGTCGATCACCGCGCTCTGCTCCCTG
>DIVU01000036.1:0-6511 GCA_002423365.1 Desulfuromonadaceae bacterium UBA6124
CAGGATCCCGACGATCAGCTCTTCATGCCGACGGTCTTCGACGACGTCGCCTTCGGCCCCCTCAACCTGGGACTTCCCCCCGCCGAGGTGGAAACGCGGGTAATGGCGGCCCTCGCCCAGGTCGAGGCCGAACACCTGCGCGACCGCCCCCCCTACAAGCTCTCCGGCGGCGAAAAGCGCGCCGTCGCCATCGCCTCGGTCCTCTCCATGTCCCCCGACATCCTGGTCATGGACGAACCGACCACCGGCCTCGACCCCCGCGCCCGCCGCCGGCTCATCGAGTTGTTGCGCGGCTTCCACCACACCAAGATCATCGCCACCCACGATCTCGACCTGGTCCTCGACCTCTGCGAACGCACCATCGTCCTGCACGAAGGCCGCGTCGCCGCCGACGGCCCCACCGCCGCAATCTTCAGCGACGACCACCTCCTCGCCCACAGCCACCTGGAAAAACCCCTGCGCATGCAAGGCTGCCCCAACTGCGGCCCCAACCGTATTGAACCGCCGATCTGAACCGTTCCCCTGCCCCAAACAGAAAAAACCGGCCGACTCCCTGACGGAAGCGGCCGGTTTTTTCATTCCATTTTCCAAAACAACCTTTTCGAGGGATTATCCCGTCAGCCTCCCGCCAGCCCCGGCGGAATGCGCTCCTCGCAGGGGATACCCACCTGGCAGAGACCGCAGGGGGTGACTTCGACGCCGAGCAGAGCGCGGGCGTGGACGGCGGTGACTTCGCGGATGTAGGCGTGACATTTCACTTTGTCGTGCCCCGTTTCAGCAATCGCCACGGCTGGACAACGACGGGCGCAGAGACCGCAGGTGCCCTTGGCGTAATAAAGGCACCAGTCCTGATGCCCGGCATAAGGACGCGCCGTTGCCGGGAACTGCGCCCGCACCACCACCGAGCCGCAACGCATGGCCTTGCCGAGGGGGGTGATGAGCCCGTCGCTGAGACCGAAGGTGCCGAGCCCGGCGATGTGGGCGACATGGCGTTCCGACCAGTTGGAGGCCAGGCCGAAACGGGGGGATTGCCGGTAGGCGAAATCGGGGAGCAGGGCCGGTGCCGTCGCCTGAATGCCGCGAGCGGCGAGGCTTTCGACCAGATGCGCGCGCAGGCGTTCGTTGAAGATTTCGCCGTACAGCCGCGAACGGCTCCAGCGCTCGGCGGGGAGTTCGACCGCGGCCCGTTGATCGGCCCGGGTCGCCGCCGTCTGCGGCAGAATCCAGCTGACCACGCTCAGCTCCCCGGCGGCGATGGGCTCTTCGGGAAAAGCGAGAGCAAAGGCTTCTTCCGGGGTCCAGAGAAACTCCCCGATATCCGCCTTGATGCGCGCATAGAGCAAGTCGTCCCCCCGGGAAAAGCCGACCAGCGGCATCCCCCAGACCGCCTCCCCGCCGTCGCCGGAGAGGGAGTTGGCCGGCGATTCGGCACAGAAGACCTCGATTGTCTCGACGATCAGCTTCGGTAAATCCATCGCGCCCTCCTCACTCCTCACCGCCACTCCCCCGCAAGGGGTCGAAGAGATACTCCAGCCCGTTGACCTTGATTTCGTGCACCTCCTGCAACTGGCGGCCGAGCTTGCCGGGAGGAAAGCCCTGACCGGACAGCCAGACGACGTAGCGCTCGGGCAGATCGATCAGTCGCCAGCCCTGGTATTTGCCGTAAGGCATGCGCGCCCGCGCCAGGTCGAGCAGGTGCGCCGGATTGGTCTGGGGTATCTCCATGTCAGCCCAGCCCTTCCACCAGGGCAAGAAAACGGGGCAAGGTCGCGGCCCGCTTCAAGTCACGTACCGCCGTGGCGAAATCGGGATCGTCCATGGTGCAGAGCACCGCCTTGAGCTTGGCCAGCACTTGGGCGTCGCCGCAGAAAAGTTCCCGGTAGCGCCCGTGCAGTCCGGTGAGATAGCGGCACAGCATCGCTCCTCGCTCGGCCCGGCGCGGCGTTGCCGACGCCCGCCCCCGCAGTCGCTCGAAAAGGAGCGGGTCGGCGATCGCCCCGCGCCCGAGCATCAGTCCGGCGGCGCCGGTCGTCTCCAGCACCCGCCAGCCCCCTTCGGCGGTGCGAATGTCACCGTTGGCGATGACCGGCAGGGCGGTGGCGCGCACGACTTCGGCGGTGAGGGCGTGATCGGCCTCTCCGGTGTATTCCTGCTTGACGGTTCGGGGATGAAGAACGAGGAAATCGACCCCGGACTTCTCGAACAGGGACAGCAAAGAGAAGATCTGGCGGGGATCGTCGTAACCGGCACGCAGCTTGATGGAAAAGCCGCCGCCGACGGCTGCGCGCAGGGCCGGCAGCAAATCACAGAGCAGCTCGGGACGGCGCAGCATGTTGCCGCCGGTCAGGCCCGAGGTGGTGCGGCCGTAGGGACAACCCATGTTGAGATTGATGTGGATCGCCCCGGCCGCCTGGGCTTCCCGGGCCGCCGCCGTCAGCGCCTCGACGCCGTGACCAATGAGCTGGGTCACCAGGGGAATACCCCCTTCTGTGGCGGCGATCTCCCGGCGGTCGGCGGCGGAGACCCGACGTTTGAGAGAAGCGCCGTGGACCCGCACGAACTCGGTGAAGAGGACATCGGGACGCACCCAGTCAGCGAACTCTGCGCGCAGGGCACGATTGGTCAGGCCCTGCATCGGCGCCAGCATCAGCGGCCGGCTGTCGGCGTTCCAGGGCCAAAGGGCGGGCCTAGACATCGGGCTCCTCTTGCTTGCGTGCCGCCTTCGAGGCATAGAGCCGTTGATCAGCGGCCTTGAGCAGCCCGGCGGCATCGCCGATAGCGCCATCCTCGGTGGAAGCGATGCCGTAACTGGCCGCGACCCCGACCGGATCTCCGTCCACCAGCAGGGGCCGCCGCGCCAACTCGCCGAGGATGCGCGCCATCAGCCGCTCGGCCCGTTCCTTGCCAGTTTCGGGAAGGATCAGCACGAACTCGTCGCCGGCGAAGCGGGTGACCACGTCCGAGGCCCGACAGAGACGGCTCATGCCGTCAGCGAGATGTTTGAGCAGCAGGTCGCCGTAATCGTGACCGTGGGTATCGTTGACCCGCTTGAAGTCGTCGAGATCGATGAAGACCAGCGAAAGCGGTCGCTCATAACGCTGCGCCCGATCGAATTCCCGCTGCAGGATGCTCTCCATGGCCCGCCGGTTAAGAAGATCGGTGAGGGGATCGTGATGGGCGACCTTCTGCAGCTTTTCGTGGGCGGTCACGTTGGAGAGGCAGAGGGAGACCTTGAGCGCCAGCCGTTCCACCAGCACGGGATTCAGCCCCGGTGCATAGCGGGAAGCAAAGCGGTCGGCGAGATTGAGGCTTCCGACCACCTCGCCGTCGAGGGTGACCGGCACCAGGGCCAGGGAGCCGAGAGCCAAGGAGCAATGCGGGGGCATCAACCGCTGGTAGCGCTGCAGCCCTTCATTGGCCAGCAGCGGACGCTGCGGATCGGGGAGAAGCTCGCCAAAGGTTTCGCGATCGACCACCTGGATGCGCTCACGCAATACCTTGCTGGTCGCCGAATGGCGGATCAGGCGGCAGATATCCACATCGTCGATCAGGGTGAACCAGACCAGGGGAATGGCAAAGATCTCGCCGATGTCGAGGAGCAGGTGCTCGAAAAAATCCCGGAAGTTGAGGACCGAAAGGATGTTGCTTTCCACCTCGTGGAACTTGCGGGCCAGTTCTTCGTTCTCGCGAAAACGCTCTATCAGGGTAAGTTGATCCATGGCCCCTCTCCCGAGGAAAATCCTGTTCATTGTAAAAGTCCGAAACCACATTTTGCGTCCGCCACCGTCACAAACACGTCGAACGAACGAGAGGAAAAACCGTTTTTCATCCCGCCAGGGAGACCAGCCACACCGCCAACCCGAGAGCAAAGAAGGAGGTGAGATACATCAGCCGCACGGCGCCGTAATAGCTGGCGACGGTCACCGGCCGGGTATCGTCCCCCAGGGTCGGTTTCTCGACCCGCCGACCGAAATAGACGGCCGGGCCGCCGAGCCGCACGCCGAGGGCGCCGGCCATGGCCGCCTCGGGAAAACCGGCGTTGGGACTGGCGTGTTTGCGGGCGTCACGGAGCATGACACGCCCGGCTCGGCAGTCGCCAAGACCACAAAAAGGCGCGGCCAAGACCATGAGCATGCCGGTCAAACGGGCCGGGAGCAGATTGAACAGATCGTCGAGACGCGCCGAGGCCCAGCCGAGCTCGCGGTAGCGGTCGTCGCGGTAGCCGACCATGGCATCGAGGGTGCCCGCCGCCTTGTGGAGCAGGGCCAGAACCGGGCCGCCGACGGCCAGATAGAAGAGCGGGGCGACCACGGCGCTCGAGGTATTTTCCGCGACCGTTTCGATGCAGGCGCGCAAAATCCCTTCCTCGTCGAGGGTCGCGGTCTCCCGTCCGACGATCAACGACAGGGCCCGCCGCGCCTCGGCCAACCGTTTCTGCTCGACAAAACGCACCACCTCGCGGCTCAGCCGATGCAGGGCACGCAGGGCCAGGGTCGTGTAGGCCAGCCAGACTCCAGCGGCCAAGCCAAGCAGGGGATGGATCTCCTCCGCCAGGCGCAACAGGCCCCAGGCGAGCCCCCCCGTCACCAGCAGGGTCAAGGCGGCCAGCAGCGTTCCGGCCAGACGCCGGTTGTTGAAGAAACTGGCGAGAAGGATTTCGAGGCGGTTGATGACGGCGCCGATGAGCACCACCGGATGAGGCATGCCGTGAGGATCGCCCAGCAGCAGGTCGAAGGCGAATGCCGCCGGAATCAGCCAGTCCATCGTTCCTCCAGGCCGGTCGGGGTTGAGCGCGGCAACAATCGGAGTCGGCGCCGCGGGAGGGGTCATCCCCCGCCGGAATCGTTTTTTGACGCGATCGCCAAAATCACTTGGCCATGCTTCTTTTTGGCCACCAGCAAACGACCGCCCCGGGACGAAAGAAGGGCCGCCCCTTCGCAGTCCCCCATCCCCCCTGAGCGCGCGCCGAAGTTAAGTGCCCCGACGCCGGGAGTGGCGCCCCCGTGACATTCGATGGCGAGAGCGAAACGCCGGGCAAACTCACGCAGCCCG
This sequence comes from Desulfuromonadaceae bacterium UBA6124, assembly GCA_002423365.1. Classification (GTDB taxonomy): domain Bacteria; phylum Desulfobacterota; class Desulfuromonadia; order Desulfuromonadales; family Trichloromonadaceae; genus Trichloromonas. Next base: position 5,053 of record DIVU01000036.1, read on the forward strand.
GGCTCTTCGGCCGCCTCGGCGGTGCTCGCCAGACAGGCCACGCTGGCCAGCGCCAGGAAGGCCCGCTCAAGCTCCCACATCACCGCCCGCTCAATCTCGCCGGCCGAGACGTTCCGGCTGCAGCCGATGCCCAGTACCAGATCCCGGGGGCGCAGCAAGAGCAGGTTCGGCATCCGGTCGAGATTGGGCACCAGCCGATGGGTGACGAAGACCATCCCCGCCGCTCCACTGTTGAGCGCGGCGCTGAAGGTTTCCGCAAGCTCCACACCGGGGACTTCGATGAAATCGTGGGCGATGCGCCCCCGCCGGTCGACCAGGGCGATCCGTTCCCCGCGCAGCAGATGGTCATTGAGATTCATCAGATTGGCCGCCGGCTCCAGCACCAGACCTGCCTGACGAGCCGCCTCGTCCCAGGTCAGCGGGCCGTCGACATCGGCAGCGGTGGTGACGACCGCCCGCCCGCCGGTGATCCCCGCCATTTTCCGCGCCAGCGCGTTCCCCTCGCCGCGATGGCCGGTCAGCAGACTGACGGCAAAATTCCCCGCCTCGTCCATCACCACCACCGCCGGGTCGAGGGCCTTGCCACGCAGATGGGGGGCGAGCAGACGCACCACAACGCCCATCGGCAGGAGACAGACCAGTTGACGATGGCGCGCGAAAAGCTCCGACAGCACCTCCCCCAACGGCGCCTCGAAATAGTGCCCGCCGTCCGTTTCCCGCAGCCGCTCCGGCAGATAAAAGGCGCAATCGCCGGCCCGGGCGACAATCCGCCGGACCAGCCGCGCCCCCGCATCGGTAATGGCGACAATGGCGAGATTCAAAGCAAGCGCCTTTAGCCCTTTTCGCCGACGATGATGTAGACCGGGTTGTAGGCCTCGAACATCTTGTACTCGGTCAGCGGCCGGGTGCGGGCGATGTTGATGGTCGTGACCTCGACCTGATAGCCGGCATTCTCGAAGAACTCGGTGGCGGCGGTGAGGGTTTCGAGGGTGATGGCGTTAATGACAATGCGCCCTTCGGCGGGGAGCCGGGTGTCGACGGCTTCGAGGATGCGGAAGAGATTCCCCCCCGAGCCGCCGATGAAGACCCGGTCGGGATCGGGCAGATCCTCGAAACAGTCGGGGGCCTCGCCGGGAACGAGGGTGACGTGGCGGGTGTGGAACTTGTTGAGGTTCTGCTTGAGAAAGGCGAGGCACTGCTCGTTGCGCTCCATGGCGAAGATGCGGCCGTTGGGGAGCAGATGATCGGCCTCGATGCTCACCGAGCCGCTGCCGGCGCCCACGTCCCACAGGCACATATCGTGCCGCAGCTTGAGCTTGGCCAGGGTCACGACCCGGATCTCTTCCCGGGTGATGTGCTTCTTGATGCTGGCGAATTCCTCGTCGGGGATGCCGAGGGTCGGCACGTATTCCTCCCCTTCTCCTTCATATTCCTTGATGAGAATCAGCACGTTGAGGGG
>DIVU01000036.1:6525-10926 GCA_002423365.1 Desulfuromonadaceae bacterium UBA6124
CGGCCGCGTTCGATCAGTTCGGCGGCGATCGCCGCCGGGGTGTTGACTTCATCGGTGAGAACCGCGGCCTTGTCGTTGGCGACGATGCGATCCACCGCCCCCTTGAGTCCCCGGCCTTGGGCCGAAACGAAGACTGCGTCGTCCCAGGGCTCCTTGATCTTGGCGAAGGCGTACTGAACCGAGCTGACGTTAGGAACGAACTCCAGTTCGTCGCGGTTGAGATTACGCAGCAGGATGCGACCGATGCCGAAGAAGAGGGGGTCGCCGGAAGAGAGCACCACCGCCGGCCCCTTGCGGGCATTGAGCCGCTCCACCAGGCGCGAGAGGTTGCTGTCGATCTCCAGCTTTTCCCCGGCGAAATCGGGAAAGAGGCGCAGATGCCGCTCGCCGCCGCAGAGCAGGGAGACCTGGGAGATCAGCTCCAGGGCCCGGCGACTGAAACCCTCGTGCCCTTCGACACCGGCGCCGATGACGTAAATCTTGTTCATGATATCCCGCTCCTCTCGAAAATCAGGGGGCTCTGCCGACACGGGTGAATCCCTTTCGCCACATCTTTTCGGCGCAGGGGAATACCGCTCTTTTTCAAAGACTTTCCCAGAAATCTGGACACACTCTAGCGTTTTCATCGAGGCTTCGTCAAGATCGGCGGAAGGCCTTTTCAGAGGGCCCAGCCGGCCGCCTGCAACGACGCGTCGATGCGTTCACGCACAATCTCGGCCAGCTTCGGATGGACGCCCAGCGGCTCCCCAAGAATCAGCTCCAATCCAGGATGGCGCTTGCGCGCCTTCGCGATCTGCTCGGGAAGATCCTGGAGCACATGGGCACCGGCGTAGAGAAAATAAGGATAGAGCAGGATGCGCGTCGCCCCTTGCGCGACACAGGTGTCGATCCCCTCCTGGACGGCGGGAGCCTGAGGCGGAAGGAAGGCGACCTCGACAATCGCGGCAACCGTTTCGGCCTTGACCAGGGCGGCGATGGCATAGAGGGCGTCGTTGGCCCCGGCGGCCCGGGAACCGTGCCCCAAAAGCAGGATGGCGGTCTTCATGGTGAACTCGTTTCTCCGAATGGCCGAGAGAGTCGTGAACGCTTGACCTTCGCGAAGGGGCGGGATCAGGGCACGAGAAGAGCAAAACGCCAGCCGCGCACGCTGTTGATCAGCCACAGACCGTCGGCGCGGCGCAGATCCGCCAATGTCAAACCCGCTTCGGCGATGATACCCCGCTCCAGCAATTCGCCCCGCAGGACGCCGGGAAGCAAGCCGCAGGTCAAAGCCGGGGTGAGGAGCTTTCCATCCAGCCTCAGCACCAGGTTGTGATAGCTTCCTTCGGTCAGCTCGCCGCGCTCGTTGACGAATAATACATCATCCGCCTCGGGCCGGCGACGCCGGGCGTCGTCGAGCAGCTGGCGGCGCTCGGTCTTGTGGTAACGCGACCAATCCCGCGAGTCGACCGGGGTCGTCGCCGGCGCCACCCGCAAGGGCCTGCCCAAGCCCTTGGCCAGGGGTTCGCCGTCGAGCGCGAAGGTACCGTCGCGAGCCAGCAGCAGGCGAACCTTGTGTTTTCCCCGCAAGCCTCGACCCACTTCGTCCAACGCCGCGCGCAACGCCGAAACTTTGCAACGAAAACCAAAATAATCGGCCGAGGCGGCGAGGCGCGCAAGATGTCGCTCCAGTCGTGGATAATCCCCGTCGCGGCAAAACAGCGCCTCAATCAGGCGGAAATCCTGGGACGGCATATCAACGAAGCGCCCCTTGGCCAGGCACTCGGCGTATTCGGTTTCGACCCGTGCATCCCAGGTGATGCCGCTGCCCAGGCCGAGTTCCGCCCGACCCACCCCATCGACCATGAGGGTGCGGATCGCCACCGAAAAGACCGCTTCCTCCCCCGGCGAAACGAAACCGATGGCCCCGCAGTAGAGGCCGCGCGGTTCCGGTTCCAGTTCGGCGATGAGTTCCATGGTGCGCCGTTTCGGCGCACCGGTCACCGAGCCGCAGGGGAAAAGGGCGGAAAAGATGTCACGCAGCGTCGTCCCCGGCCGCAGGCGGGCGGCGACCGTCGAGGTGAGCTGATGTACCGTCGGATAGCACTCGACGTCGAACAGGGATTCGACCCGCACCGAGCCGGTTTCGGCAATCTGGCCGAGATCGTTGCGCACCAGATCGACGATCATCAGATTCTCGGCCCGCTCCTTGGGATCGTCGCGCAACCTCCGCGCCACGGTGCGATCTGCCGCCGTCTCCGGAGCGCGCGGGGCGGTCCCTTTCATCGGCCGCATGACAATCTCCTCCCCCCGGCGGGCGAAGAAGAGTTCCGGAGAAGCCGAGAGGATGCACCGGTCGCCGGTGTCGAGCCAGGCGCAAAAGGGCGCGCGTTGGCTCGCGGCCAACTGCCGATAGAGCGCGAAGGGGTCGCCCGCGATAGAAAAACGCTGCCGCAGGGTGTAATTGACCTGATAGGTCTCGCCCCGCGCGATCGCCTCATGAATGGCGGCGACGGCCGCCGCGTAGCGGTCGGCATCGACCGAGAGCCGTCTTTCGCCGACGACGGATGCGGATGAACGTTCCCAATCCCCGCCGTCGCGCGCATCCCATTCAATCCGCTCCCGGAACAACCCGAACCAGACCAGCGGCAAACCGGAAACTGGCTCCCGTTCCGGAAGTGTCGGATCGATTCCGGAGGCGGCCTCGTAGGCGACAAAACCGGCGGCGTGCAAACCTTGCCCCACCGCCGCCTCCACCGCCTCCAGAGCCGCCTGCTGCTTGCACTCCCGGCTTCTGGAAACAGCCTCAGCATTTTCAGTACTGGGTAGGATACAGCCCGCAAGACCCCTACGCTGACACTGGCATGACGTTGCTTGAAGCACTGCAGGGTGGCTACGAAACCCGTGAATCCCGGGTTATTGTAGCGGGATGGTTGAACACGGCGAATCCGCAAGCGCCTTGTTCCTAAACTAATCGCAACATGAAACCCGCAGAGCAGTGGTAGGATAGATCCAGGAATCCGAACCACAGCGAGGCTCTGCGATGGACGAAATGCAAAAGGTGCTTGGATGTTGGCAATTGGATGTAAAAGCCGTACGAGAACGAATGTATGGGGCACCAACGGCCCGGGAGCGGGAACGCTGGCATGCCATGTGGCTCTTAGCCCGGGGTTGGTCGGCCACGCAAGTGGCCGAAGCACTAGAGCGGGATGCCCATACGATTGGCGACTGGCTGGAAGCCTTCCGCCAGAAGGGACCCACGGCGCTGGCATTCGAGCAAAGTGGGGGTCCCCCCCCGCCCTCGACCCGGCGCAACAGGCGACATTGAAGGCGGCGGTGCAAGCTGCCCCAAGTGGGGTCGGGTTGGCACTGGCGAAGTGGACCTGGAAAGGCGTGCGCCAGTTTGTGAAAGAGCGCTTCCATTGTTTGCTCAGCAGTCGCACGTGCCTGAACTACCTGCACAGGCTGGGATTTGTGGTGAAGCGGCCCAAGAAACGACTGTGCAAGGCCAATGCTGAAAAGCGGGCGGTTTTTGTGGAAGAATACGCCGTTTTGCGCGCAGAAGCACTGCTCAGCGGGGCCAAAATCTTCTTTGTGGATGAAGCGCACTTCCGTGCGGATGTCGAACTGCGCAGCCAGTGGGTTCTGCGCGGTGAACCAGCGCTGGTCGACAGTACCAGCCCCCGTTTTGGCGAGAAAGCCACCTACTATTCGGCGGTCTGCCTGGAGACGGGTGAGGTGTTCGCCATGCCGGTGGAAGGCAACACGAATGCGGAAACCTCGGTGGCATTTTTGAAATTGTTGCGGGAGAAGTACAGCGGGGCGCTGATTGTGATTTGGGATAATGGACCGGCCCATCGGGGCGATGCAATGCGCGCCTTTCTGACCACCCCGGACCTCCAATTGCGCCTGGTAGCTTTGCCGCCTTACAGCCCGGATTTCAACCCGGATGAGGCCATCTGGGAGTGGGTGCGGGAAGAAGTTACGGCCAATTTCTGCTTTGGCACCGCCGCCAAGGTGCGCGAGAAAGTGGATGCCTTCTTCGTCGAACTGGCAGAGCGAGCGGTTGAGGTGATGCAGCGCTGCCGCCGAGAACTGCAAGCTCTGGCCGATCCATTGTTGCTGATGGCCGGTCAGCCGTTTGTGGAAGTAAACCATGTAGATTTCACTTTGCGATCAGTTTAGAAATGTAAATTCTATCGAAATATGAGGAAGATAGCATGATAACTTTACCTGATCATTTTGATTCGCTTCTCACCAATATCCAGCCAAGAAGTACGCGAATAACACTTGCACAAGAAATTCCGGCTTCTATTCGCAAATTCTTACAAGAGACGGACCTATTAACTACGGTTGATCCACAATCTCGTTTAGCCGGTTCTTACGGCAGATCCACTGCAATAAAAAACATCAAAGACGTCG
>DIVU01000050.1 GCA_002423365.1 Desulfuromonadaceae bacterium UBA6124
TGGAGCCCCTGCGCCGGGAGCTGGCAACTTTCGGTTTCCATCTGCACTGTCTCGACATCCGCCAACACGCCCGGGTTCATGCCCAAGCCCTGGCCGAACTCGCCGTCGGCGCGGCGCACGCGGCCCAGCCGGAGGGTCCCCGCCCCGCTCCGCCCTCGGAGCAGACCGCCCAACTTCTTAACACTCTGCGCGCCCTCGCCGAATTAAAGGAGGAGTTTCCGGCCGAGGCCATCCGCAGCTACATCATCAGCGGCGCCACCGCGGTGCAGGATGTGCTCTCCCTGGTCTGGCTGATGGAGATGGCCGGAATCGCCGTCGCCGCCCGCCCGGAGCGGGACGATCCAGGGCTGATGCCGGTCCCCCTCTTCGAATCGATCGAAGATTTGCGCAACGCCCCCGCCATCTGTCGCGAACTCTGGAGCCGGGCCGACTACGCTCCTTATCTCGACTCCTGGGGGCGCCTACAGGAGGTGATGCTCGGCTATTCCGACTCGAACAAGGACGGCGGCATGCTCACCAGCACCTGGGAAATCTTCAAGGCCCATCGGGAACTGCACCGGGTCGCCGAGGAATGCGGGGTCAAGCTGCGGCTCTTTCACGGCCGGGGGGGGACCGTCGGCCGGGGGGGCGGGCCCACCCACCGCGCCATCGTCGCCCAGCCGCAAAGGGCCTTCAGCGGCTCCTTCAAGCTCACCGAACAGGGGGAAGTGATCCACTACAAGTATTCCGATCCCGCCCTGGCGCAACGAAATTTCGAGCTGATGCTCGCCGCCGCTCTCGAAGCCCTGACCCGTACCGGACTGGTGGAAGCGTCCGTCGAACCGGACTGGGAGAGCGCTTTCGAAGAGCTCTCAAACACCGCCTTTGCCTGCTACCGGGAAAAGATCGCGGAAAATCCCGACATCCTTCCCTATTTCGAGCAGGGCACCCCGGTTCGGGAATTCGAACTGGCGAAGATCGGCTCGCGCCCCTCGCGCCGGGGCAAGCAGGCCAGCCTCGACGATCTGCGCGCCATCCCCTGGGGCTTCGGCTGGATTCAGAGCCGCTTGCTGATTCCGGCCTGGTTCGGGGTCGGCACCGCGCTGGAAACCTTCGCCGCCAAGGGGGAGGCCGAGCGTGAGCTTTTACGGACGATGGTGCAACGTTTTCCGATCTTTATCGACATGCTGCGCAACGTCGAAATGGCCCTGGCCAAGGTCGACATCCCCCTGGCCCGGCACTACGCCGGTCTGATCGAGGATGCCGATCTGCGCCGGCGCGTACTGCCCATGCTTATCGACGAATTTCTCCGCACCCGGCGCCTGCTGCTGGAGCTCACCGGGCAAACGCGCCTACTCGAAACGGATCCTGATCTCGCCCATTCCCTGCGCCTGCGCAATCCCTACGTCGACCCCATGAGTCTGATCCAGGTCGAACTGCTGCGCCGCAAACGGGCCGGCAAGGGGAGCGAGCAGCTCGACTACGTGCTCGCCGCGACCATCAACGGCATCGCCGCCGGATTGCGTAATACCGGCTGAAAGCGAAATTATTTCTCTCGCAAGGAGCAGGAAACCACATGACGGACCACGACGACAAACCACCCTTTCCCGAACGCATCTCCCTGTGCCTGTTGCTCCAGGCCGGAGAAATGGAGGAACTCGACCGCCACTCGACCCGGCCGACGGCGGTTTGCGCCAAGTGCGGGCTTAAGGCCAATGACATCGGCGATCTCTGCCAGGGGCGCCCCTGGCATAAGCGTTGACGCTTTTGCCGAGCCCATGCCATAATCGGACCTCCTCAAGGGAGGTTTCATGATTATCCTTTCGGCCCTGATCCTGATCTTTCTCGCCGTTGTCGCCGGTTTCGTCCTCGCCAGTCATCTCTTCGCCTGGTACGAGCAGGCCAACCTTCGGCCCGAGCTGATGGCGCGGCGCTTCGCTCCGTCTTCCCTCGCCTTCGCCCTGAGTCTGATGCTGCGCGAGACGCTCTGGCTCGTCGTCACCATCCTGCTGTTGCCCTGGGGCTGGCTCCCCCCCTGGCGCCGCCGCATCCCCCGCCAGCGCACGCCGATCCTCTTTCTGCACGGGCTCTTCCAGAACCGCGCCTGCTGGCTCTATCTGCGCCTGCGGCTGCGCCTGCTCGGCATCCCCTCCCTGCACGCCGTCAACCTGCCCCCCTGGAAGGATATCGAATCCCTCACCGAGCGCGTCGCCATCAAGGTGGATGAGCTGCGCCTCGCCTCCGGCTGCGAGCGGGTGCATCTGGTCGGCCATTCCATGGGCGGCATAATCGCCCGCAACTACGTGCAACTGCGCGGCGGGGCGCCCAAGGTCGAGCGCTGCATCCTGCTCGCCGCCCCCAACGGCGGCTCGAAGCTGGCGGCCCTCGCCCTCTCCCCCCTGGCCAAGTCCCTGCTCCCCGGCTCGGAACTGCTCCGCCGCCTGGCCCAAGCGCCCCTGCCCGCCGACACGCGTCTGACCGCCCTTTACAGCCGTCACGACAACGTCGTTTTGCCCCCGGCCAACGCCCGCCTCGACGGGGTGGAAAACATCGAGCTGGCGGGGGTTGGGCATACCTCCCTGCTCTACCATGAACCGACCCTCAGGACGTTGGCCGCGCTCCTGGGCGAAAGTGCCGCATGATCACCCTCGACCTCAGAAGCCGCCATCCAGTGGAAATGATCGACGTCACCGCCCAGGTGCGTGATGCCATCCGCCAGAGCGGCATCCGCGCCGGCCTGGCCCTGGTCTTCACCCCTCACACCACGGCGGCGGTGACCATCAACGAAAACGCCGACCCCGACGTGGTCGCCGACCTGTGCATGGAAATCAACAAGATCGTTCCCTTCGACGACCACTATCGCCATGCCGAAGGGAACAGCGCCGCCCATCTCAAAAGCAGCCTCTTCGGGGCGAGCGAAACGCTGATCGTCGAAGAGGGCGCGCCGGTTCTCGGCACCTGGCAGGGAATCTATTTCTGCGAATTTGACGGCCCGCGCAGCCGCCGCCTGCATATCCAGGTGATTGGCGCATGAGTCTTCGCGTCAGCCTCAAGGCCGCCGCGAGCTACGACCGGGCCGTGGTGGAACAGGCTCTGGCGGACGTGCTCGCCCCCCTGGGCGGGATGGAAGCCTTCGTCCGGCCGGGGCAACGGGTGCTGATCAAGCCCAACCTGCTCTCGGCCAAACCGCCGGGAAAGGCGGTCACCACCCATCCCGAGGTGGTGCGAGGGGTAATTCGTCTGGCCCAGCGGGCCGGAGGTATCGTTTCGGTGGGGGATTCCCCCGGAGTCGGCAGTCCCCGCCAGGTGGCGGCCCGCTGCGGCATCCTCGCGATGGTCGAGGAGACCGGCGCGAGCTTCGCCCCCTTTCACGAATCGACGCGAGTCAAGGCGCAAGGACGCACCTTTCAGGAACTGGAAATCGCCCAGGACATCCTTGACGCCGAGGTGATCATCAACCTGCCCAAGCTGAAGACCCATCAGATGATGGGCTTCACCTGCGCCGTCAAAAACCTCTTCGGCGCGGTGGTCGGCATGCGCAAGCCGCGCCTGCACCTGCAGGCCGGCACCGACAAGGCCTTCTTCGCCCTGATGCTGCTGGAACTGGCGGAAGAGATTCGCCCGGCCCTTTCCATCGTCGACGCCATCGTCGGCATGGAGGGGGACGGTCCCGGCAGTGGCGATCCGGTTTCCATCGGTGCCCTGCTTGCCGGCGTCGACCCTCTGGCCGTCGATACCGCCGCCGCCGAACTGGTCGGCCTCCCCCTGGAACTGGACTGGCCGCGTCGGATAGCGCGGGAGAGCGGACGGGCGGGAACCCGCCTCGAAGAGATCGAACTGCTCGGCGATCCCCTGGCCGCCCTGCGCATCCGCCGCTTCCGCCCGGCGAAGAAGGGGGATGTCGGCTTCGGCCTGCCGCCCTTTCTCAAGCAGCGCCTGCGCCGCGCCCTGACCGCCCTGCCGGTGGTCGAGGAGCAGCGCTGCACCGCCTGCGGACTCTGCGTCAAGCATTGCCCGCCGAAGACCATGAACCTCGCCGCCGGCAAGGTGCGCATCGACTACTCGAACTGCATCGGCTGTTTCTGCTGCCAGGAACTCTGCCCGCACAAGGCCCTGACCACCCGCCAGGGCACGCTGCTGCGCCTGAGCCAGTGGATTTCCCGACCGCACTAGATTCCCACGAACCCTATTCAGGCACCCCCATGAGCCTTTCCACTCCTATCACCGTTTTGATCCTGGAAGACCTGGCCGAAGACCGGGAACTGCTGCTGCACGAACTGCGGCGCCAAGGGCTCGACCCCCGGCCATTGCCGGCGACCGGCGAAGGGGACTACCGCGCCGCCCTGGAACAGCACCCCGAGGTCATCCTCGCCGACTACCGCCTGCCCGCCTTTTCCGCCGAGCGCGCCCTGGGAATCCTCGCCGAGCAAGAGCTGGACATCCCTCTGATCGTCGTTTCCGGCTACATCGGCGAGGAAAAGGCGGTGGAGTTGATGCGCCGGGGGGCCGCCGACTATCTGCTCAAGGACCGCCTCGGCCGCCTCGGCGCGGCGGTAACCCAGGCGATCGACAACCGCTGCCTGCGCCGGGAACGAGAGCTCTACAACGCCGCCCTGCGCTTCGGCGAGGAACGCTTCCGCCTGGCGCTCAACCAGATCCCCCTCCCCTTCGCCCTTTACGACGAAAACCTGTGCATCCGTTTCGCCAATGAAAGCTGTACCCGCTTTTTCGGCCAGCCCGAGGAACGCATCATCGGCCACGACTGCCGCCACTTCTTCCCCGAGGAAATCAGCAGCCAGCTTTACCCGCACCTGCTGGCGGCCCGGGAAAGCGGCCAACCGCGTACGGCGGAATGCCTCATTCCCCTGCCCGACGGCGAACACAGCTTCCGGATTTCCTACGTCCCATTAGGCCATGACGAAACTCTCGCCGTCGCCGTCGACATCACCGAGTGGCAGCGCATGGAGCGCCTCAAGGATGAACTGCTCGCCTCGGTCAGCCATGAAATGCGCTCGCCCCTGACGGCGATCCTCGGCTTTACCGAATTCATGCAGGGGACCGAAGTTCCCCGGGCGCTCCAACTCGAATATCTCGGCATTATTCGCCAAGAAGGAGAGCGGCTGAAAGAGCTGGTGGAAAACCTCCTCGACCTGCAACGCCTGCAGGCCGGTTTCGACCAACGCAACCTGACGGCGATTTCGGTCCACTCCCTGCTGACGCGACTGCGCGACCGGTTCCTGTCGCTGCAACCGCAACGGAATTTCCAGCTCAACTGCCCACTCGATCTCCCCCTGCTGCGCGGCAACGAACCCCATCTTTATCGCGCTCTGGAAAATCTGCTGAACAACGCCGTCAAATATACGGCCGAGGGAAAAGCCATCACCCTCGGCGCCCGCCTCGACGGCGAGAGCATCCTGCTCTGGGTGCGGGATCTGGGAGAAGGCCTCGATTCCTCGCTGCACGAAAAAATATTCCAGAGATTTTTCCGCGCCACCAGCGCCGTCGGCGGCACCGGCCTGGGACTGGCCCTAGTCCGGGAAATCGCCCGGGAACACGGCGGCCAGGCCTGGGTCGAAAGCACGCCGGGAGAAGGCTGTACCTTTTACCTGCGCCTGCCCCTCGCCTGAGAAGGCGCCGGGCCTTTTCAGAACGACAAAACGGCGGGGAGGCGGCCCACATGGCCCCTCCCCNNTCCGTTTTGTCGCGGGACATCCTCAATCGGCATCCGTCCTTTACAGGGTGAACGATTTGCCCGATTCCGGAATTTCGATCCCCTTCAGCCCCAACTCCTCACGCAAGGTCTTCGCCAGGTTGGTCGAGGAATCGTCTTCGCCGTGCACGATGAAGGTGCGTTCCGGCTTCTTCTCCATCACTCGCACGAAATCAACCAGCCCGTCACGGTCGGCATGACCGGAGAAGCCGG
>DIVU01000068.1 GCA_002423365.1 Desulfuromonadaceae bacterium UBA6124
GGGCGATCTCCTCGATGATGGAAATCTTGCCGGCGATCTCCTTCATGGCGGAGACGGTGGCGGAAACCGCCTCGCCCCCCTTCCGAGCGACATCGGCCGACTTGAGAGCAATCTTCTCGGTCTGCATGGCGTTCTCAGCGTTCTGGCGGATGTTGGCCGCCATCTGTTCCATGGAACTGGAAGCCTCCTCGGCGGCGGCCGCCTGCTCCGTCGCCCCCTGGGACATCTCCTGCGAGGTGGCGCTGAGCTGCTGGCTGCCCGAGGTGACGTTATCGGCAGCGGTACGGACCTGCAGCACGACCTGACGCAGGCTGGACACCATCTCCTTCAGTGCAAGGAGTAACTTGTCCTTTTCCGAACGCTCCCGCACCTCGACCAGCAGATTGCCGCCGGCGATCTCCCCGGTCAGACCAGCCACACCGTTGAGCCCCTCGATCATCCCCCTCAGACTCTGCATCAGCCGATCCTGGGGGGACCGATCACGAACTTCCAGCGCCAGGTTGCCCTGGGAAATCTCTTCGCTCAGCTGCGTCACGTCGTTCATGGCGGCGATCAGGGCATTGAGATTGAGCCGGATCTTGTCGAAATCCCCGCGATAGGCGACGGCCAGCGGTTCGGGCAGATCCCCCTTGGCGATGCGCTCGAGGCTTTCGAGCACGACCGTGAGCGGCGCCATGAAGGCCTCGACCACGTTGTTGGTGCCGACGATCAGCTCCCGCCAGGATCCGGCGAAATCGCCGGCTGCCGCGCGACTATCGAGACGCCCGTCGCGGATGGCGCCGGTCAAGCCCTCCATTTCCGCCAGCACGGCGGCGATGGTCCCTTTCATTTGCGTTAAGGCCCGGGCCATGTCACCGATTTCGTCCCGCTGGTCGATGCGGATGTCGACGCTCATATCCCCCTTGGCCAGGGCTTCGGCGAAGGCCACTCCCTGGGCCAGGGGAACGGTGATGCTGCGGGTGATAAGCCGGCCGATGACCAGCGCCAAAATCAGCACCACCAAGCCCATGACGTAGATGACCGTGCTCATCAACTGGGCCTTGGCGAAGACATCCTTGATCGTGGCATCGGCTTCGGCGATCTGGGTGTTTTTCAGTTGTTCGATCTTCTCGCCAAGCTCCGCCGAAATCCGGTCAAATCCTTCCATGGCGACGTTTCCGGCTTCAATCCCCTGGGTGGCATAAAGCTCGGCCATGGCCCGGCCATCCACGTAATATCTATCGAACAGCGCGGCAAGGGCCTCGATTTCGGCCAAAGCTTGTCGGTCATTTTCCTCCGCGAACATCGCCCGATATTTTTCCAAGCCGGCACGAAAGTGCTCGGCCGCCTTCTCGGCTTCCGCGTAACCGGCCGGCTCGTGAGTCGCCGATACGTCGGTAAGATACTGCTGCACCTCGGTCGTAGCGTGGCTCATATCCTCGGCGACCAAGGTGAAGGGGAAGCTTTCCCCCTCAAGATGGGCGATCTTGCCGACCACCGATTCGGTGTTGAGCAGAATCACCCCCAAGGCAATCAGAATCAGAAGGACAATAATGCCAAACCCCACCGCCAGCTTTCTGCCGATTTTCAGGTTTTTCCATTGCATCGCGCTCAATCCTTCCCTGTCTCGGTAATCCGGTCTTCACTTCGACTCTTCCCATGAAAAGCCGACTGTTAAATTCAAAAAAGCGGGCGCACCGCTGCCTTCCGCCCGACGACGGCGCGGCCCCTGCGGTGCTTCCCCGGTCAGGCCAACTGCTCGGCCCGCTGGATGAGTTGCGGGATATCGAGGATCAGCGCCACCTTGCCGTCGCCGAGGATGGTCGCCCCGGAGAGTCCTTGCACATCCCGATACATCCGCCCGAGGGATTTGATGACGGTCTGGTGCTCGCCGATGACGTGATCGACGACAAAGCCGACCTGATTACCGTTGACGGCGGTGATGACGACCTGCTCGATCTCCGGCGGCGGGCCTGCGATGGCGAATTCGTCGCGGAGATGGACGTAGGGGACGAGGCGGTCACGCACTCGCACCAGGTTGCGGCCATGACTGGCGGCGACGTCGGCGCGGGTCAGTTCGATGCATTCCTCGACTATGCTTAAGGGAATGACGTAGCAGTCCTCGCCGATGGCCACCAACAGACTGTCGATGATCGCCAGGGTTAGGGGAATACGCACGCGGATGGTGGTGCCCTGACCGGCGACACTGTCGATGTCGATGGAGCCGCGTAACGCTTCGATGGCGCGCTTGACCACATCCATGCCGACGCCGCGCCCGGAAACTCCGGTTACCTTCTCGGCGGTGGAAAAACCGGCGGCAAAAATCAACTGAAAGACTTCGTGGCGGGAAAGCAACTCCTGTTCGCCGACCAATCCTTTTTCGACCGCCTTGCGGCGGATCGCTTCCTCGTTGAGTCCGGCACCGTCGTCGACGATCTCGATGATGACGCTGTCACCGGAATGGATGGCCGCCAAACGGATTGTCCCCTGGCGTTTCTTCCCCGCCGCCTCACGCTTTTCCGGAGCTTCGATGCCGTGATCGATGCTGTTGCGGATGATGTGCACCAGCGGATCGTTGAGTTTCTCGATGACCGTCTTGTCCAACTCGGTGTCGGCGCCGGCGGTGGTCAGCTCGATCTCCTTGCCCAGTTCCTGGGAGAGGTCGCGCACCAGGCGCTTGAATTTGCTGAAGGTGGTGCCGATGGGGAGCATGCGGATGTTGAGGGTGTTGTCCCGCAGCTCGGCGGTGAGACGTTCCACCTCTTCGGCGATGGAGATCAGCTCGGCGTCTTCGCGGCCGAGGGCGGTCTGCGACAGGCGCGACTGGATGGTGACCATCTCGCCAACCAGGTCGACCAGGCGGTCGAGACGATCGGCGGGAACGCGGATGCTCGCCGCATCCCCGCCCTGCTGCTTCTGTTGCTGTTGACTGCGGATCTCCTTGACCTGCTGCTGTTCGGCCAGGGCCGACGCCACTTTGGAAGGGCTGACCACTTTAGCCTCGACCAGCATCTCGCCGACCCGTTTCTGCTGGCGCAAAACTTCCTGCAAGGCGTCCGGGGTCAGATCGCCGCGCTCGATGAGGATATCGCCGAGCTTCTTGTAGCTGCTGTCCGTGCCGAGCAGTTCCTCGTCATCGATGAGATCGATCTGGATGTGGCAATCATCCTCGACGAAGATGAAGACGTCCTTGATGGCGTCGATATCCTCGCCGGTAGTGAGAATGACGTCCCAATAGGCGTAGGTCTGCTCCGGGTCGAGATCGGCCAAAGGCGGCACGTCGTCCATCTGAGCAACCACCTGGCACTTACCGAGCTCGCGCAGTTCGTTAAGCAAACAGAGGGGATTGGTGCCGGAGAGAGCGATTTCGCGGTTGGGGCGGAAGCGGATGCGATAGGTCCGCTGCAGGGCGGCGGCTGGGTTTGCCACCTTGCCGGGGCCGGGCGCGGCGGCGGACGCATCTTCCTTGACCGGCAACAGGGCGCGAAAGGCCCCGCGCAGTTCCTCGGTCCGTGTTGCATCGCAGGAGTCGCCGCCGCAAGTGGCGTCAAGCATCGCCTTGATCTGATCTCGGGCCGCCAGGGAGAGACTGACCAGCGCCCCGGTCACCGCCAGTTCGCCGTTGCGCACCAGGTCGTAGACCGTCTCGATATCGTGGGTGAAGGAGGAGATGTCGTCGAAACCGAACATCGCCCCGGAACCCTTGATGGTATGCATGGCGCGGAAGACCGCGCCGACGATCTCCAGATCGTCGGGGCTCTCTTCCAGTTCGAGGAGCGAACTTTCCAGGGAGGTCAGAAGCTCGTAAGCCTCTTCGCGAAAGGCTTCATGGGGATTGGACATGGCGCTTCCCTCTCGGCATCGTAGCGGTGGAAATATCAGACGGGACAGTTGGTATCGGACTTTTTCCCCAAGGGCGGGTCGGGGGCGGCCCAGAGGCAATCCCCCGGGTCCCCGGACAAGCAGAATCCCTGTACCCGATCCAGCCCGGCGGCCAGGATCACAGGAGTCAACGCCTCGCGGCCGGCAGGAGTCACCCGCATCCCGGGGTAGCTCTGATGGGTGCTCCACAGCAGTTGTACACAGGAGAAATCGGCTTCGGTCATATCCGCGCAATCGACATAAAGATTGGGATGCGCTTGCAGGGCCTCGACCAGGGCGGTCTTGAACTGGAGGATAAACGTGATGTCGGCGTTGCCCTCAACTCGCAGGGTCGCCGGTTGGCTTTCGGAGGGCGGAAGGAGTGTGCATTCGAGCATGGGGACTCCTATCTATCCATGAAGGGGTTTCGGGCCGGCGCTGACAACCCGCCGGCCGTGCTCGGACTTGTCAGCCGATCAGCTTCTTGACTACGCCCAGCAGTTTTTCCGGGTCGAAGGGCTTGACCAGCCAGCCGGTGGCGCCGGCAGCCTTGCCCTTGGTCTTGAAGGTCTCCCCGGCTTCGGTGGTGAGCATCAAAATCGGCGTGAATTTATAGCTGGGCAAGGTGCGCAGGTTCTGGATCAGGGTGATGCCGTCCATGCGCGGCATGTTGAGGTCGGTGATGACCAGGGCGAAAGGCTGCTTTTTGGCCAGATCGAGGGCGGCCTGGCCGTCGCCGGCCTCGACCACCGCGTAACCGGCGCCCTTGAGGGTAAAAGAAACCATCTGCAGAATCGACCGGGAGTCGTCAGCGGCAAGAATCGTTTTGGCCATGGATTTCATCCTTCTTTACGGGTTGCGAAAAAACCGTTTTCATTCTTAAAAAAGTTCGATATCGCCGGTGGCCAGGCTCGTCTGCGAAACCGGGTTGTGGCGGGCCCGTTCCACCAGCGCGGCGGCCTCGCCAAGCTGCCGGGCGAAGCGTTGCAACCGCTCCTCGCAATGGGTTTTGTTCGCATCGGAGAATTCCCGGGCCGCCAGCGGTAGCCGGGCGAGACTGTCAAGGATCTCGCCCAGGGCATCGATGCGCTTACCAACATGATCGATGAGCTGCGTGCACATATCCTGAAATTGCAGGGAGGTCACGGCGGTGCGCACCTTGGCGCTGACTTCCGTTGAAATCCGGCCGATTTCGTCGGCCGAATGCTCCACCTGCGAATTGAAGGATTTCAACTTGGCGGTCAATTCCTTGACACGGCTGTCCGTTTCCGTCACCAGATTGGCTTCCTGCCGGGCAATCTTGCCGATGGTGTTTTCCACCGCGTTGAGCGCCTGGGCAATGCCGCTGACCTCGTCGCCGATCTTGTTGCTGAACTTGTTGGAATGCACCGAAAGGTTGCGCACCTCGCCGGCGACGACCGCGAAACCCTTGCCGGCCTGCCCGGCGCGGGCCGCCTCGACGGTGGCATTGATCGCCAGCAGGTTGGTCTGATCGGCGATCTTCTTGACTTCGTCGAGCATGGTCAGAACCCCGAGAAACTGGGTGCTGGTAGCGGTCATTTCCTCAAGCAGGCGCTTGGCGACCCGACTGTTTTCCGAAGCGGCATCGACGAAGGTGCGCAGAACCCCTTCGATCTCCCGCCAGAGGCTGTCGAAATCGAGACCATCGGCGGAATTCCGGCCGCCCTGCCGGGTGAGCTGATTCGCCAACTCGAACTGGCGGCGGGACTGGTCATCCATGCCGGTGAAACTGGCCACCAGCTTTTCGATGGCATCGGCGAGCAAGTCCTGCACCTGTCTGTTTTCATTGCGCACGACTTCGAACTGGGCGTTGAATTCGTTGGACATGAAACCCAAAAGCGACGAGGTCTTGGCGGTAAGTTCGGCGATCTGGCCGTCGATCTCCTGCCAGCGCCGCCCTGCCCGCGCGGCTTGCGACCGGAAGAGCCAGCCGGTGAGCAGCCCCCAGAGGCAGGCCATCCCCAGAACCAGCCAGAGCACCCCCGCCTCGGCATCGAACCACCAAAGCAGGAGCACGGCGGCCGCCGTCAGGACCGCATAGGGCAAAACCAATTTCAGGAGGATATTCGTTTCTCTCATTGAGATTCCTTTCCACATTGTCGGCAACACCCCGAAAGGGTCCGGAGTGCCCCTCGCGACAGTGACCACAACCTGTGTCGACGCAAAAAACATTTCACTTCGGCCATATCGAGCAAGCTGTGTGCCATAAATAATCAGGAAAAGACCTAAGGTCATGGGGAAAAGGCCCTAATCCCTCATCCATGGGTCTGTTTTGACAGGGGAAAAGGAAAATTAACCGGGGACAACATCGTTCCCCAATCGCCAATCCCGGTTCCCATCCCTGTCAAATCGCAGACGCCCCGTCAAAAAACCGGCCACGGAAGACAAAAAAGCCAAAGGCCGCCCCATGACGGGACGGCCTTTGGCTTTTTCAGCGGCGGAAGGAGTCGCTTACGCCTTTTTCGGAACCAGGGTATCGGGAGCGAAGTTGTAGGTGGCGAAGTAATCGTCCACCGTCTCGGCGCGGCGAATCAGCTCGACGCCGCCGTCGACGCGCAGCAGCAGTTCTTTCGGACGCAGCCGGCCGTTGTACTGGANNGATGGCGAACTTGTCGTTGTTCTCGCAGAGGGAGCCGACCACGTCGTAGATTTCGCTTTTCGGCTGGTTTTCCTTGCCGATCACGTCGATGTGGTGATAGGAACCGTACAGCGCCGGGCGCATCAGCGACGACATGCAGGCGTCGAGGCCGATGTATTTGCGATAGGTGTCCTTGTGGTTGATGGCGGTCGTCACCAGCGCGCCGTGGGGGCCGGTGATGTAGCGTCCGCTCTCCATGACCATGGCCGGAGCATAGCCGTGCTCGGTCTTGAAGGCGTCGAACAGGGCGGTGATCTCCCGGCTCATGACCGCCAGGTCCAGAGGCTGCTGCTCGGGTTTATAGGGGATGCCGAAACCGCCGCCGATATTGAGGAACTCGAAGCGGATGCCGAGCTCCTGCTCGACCAGCGCCGAAATCTCCAGCAGCATGCGGGCGGTCTCCACCATGTAGGTGTAGTCCAACTCGTTGGAAGCGACCATGGTATGCAGGCCGAAGCGCTTGGCCCCTCGCGCCTGGGCGCGACGGTAGGCGTCCACCACCTGCTCGTGGGTGACGCCATATTTGGCCTCTTCGGGATGGCCGATGATGACATTGCCGGTGCGGCGCGGCCCGGGATTGTAGCGGAAGCAGATCAGTTCGGGGAATTCGGGCACCTTGTCGATCAGGCTGACATCGTCGAGGTTGAGGATGCAGCCGCCGTCTTTGGCGGCGAAGGCGAATTCCTCGGGGCTGGTATTGTTCGAGGTGAACATGATCTCCTCGGGGCGGGCGCCCACCTCGCGGGCGAGAATCAGCTCGGGGATGGAGCTGCAGTCGAAGCCGAAACCCATCTCCTTCATCAGCCGCAGAATGCTGCGATTGGGCAGGGCCTTGACGGCGAAATACTCGCGGAAGCCGGGGATACCGGCGAAGGCTTTTTTAAGCTGCGCCCCCGTTTCGCGGATGCCCGCTTCGTCGTAAATATGGAAGGGGGTGCCGTAATGGGCGGCGATGTCGCGGATCGCCGGAAAGAGGCGGGACTTGAAGGCATCGGACATGGGCATGGTCATCGATCTCCTGGAAAAAGAAAAGTTCCTGTGAAAGAACGGAAAGGGTTATGAAAAGCGCCCGGCTTTCCGCCAGGTGGTAGCACTTGACCTGGTTACTGAAAAGCTCTCGTTTGCCTATCGACTAAAACGAGATTTTAATTCTTGCCCTGTCACGGCAAGAGAGTTATTGATATACAGGATTTGTCGAAAAACTAAAAGGCCTCTGATGACGCCCCCCCCAAGGAAACCCGACGGGTTTCCTTGAAGGTCGCAAGGACGATCAGGGTCCGGGTCCGGGCAACGCCGTCGATGATCGCCACTTCTTCCCGCAGAATCCGGCCGAGAGCTTCCGTGTCGGCCACCCGCAATTTGATCAGATAACCATCGTCGCCGGCCACCTGGTGCACTTCCTGCACCCCCGAAACGGCCGCCAGTGCCTCGGCCGTGCCTTGACAGTCCCCCCGGGAAATCTCAACCAGCACAAAGGCGGAGAGCTTCTGGCCGAAGTGCTCGGGGTTGAGACGAACCTCGTAGCCGGAAATGATCCCCTGGGATTCCAGCTTGCGGATTCGCTCCAGGACGGCGGAAGGAGCCATGCCGACCTGGCGGGCGACCTCGGCGTTGGGAATGCGCGCCTTCTCTTGAAGGATCTCCAGAATTTGCACGTCAATGTCGTCAATCATTCTCTTAATATCCATAGTGACGGAATATTATTCTAAATAGACCCCATTTGTCAAGAATTGGCCCATTGCCGCCCCACACCGGGGAGATACTTCACGGAAAGCTGTCAAAACAACCAAGAAAACCGGTGCGGATATTGCATAATTAGCAACGGTTAGCCCACCAACACACGCACGCCCGTCCCTTTCGCCCGGCATCCCTGGATGCCCCGGGATTCCGGCCGCCCCGCAAGGACACCGGCACCGGCGATTTCACGCAAGGTCGTCGGAGCAATGCCTTCTTCTTCGGCGGCGGCGGGGCTTGCGCATAAGGACATTTCAGGAGACTGCTAGGGATGGCAAACAACGTACTGGACGTACATATCCTCCTGGTCAACCAGAATCCGGACAATCGCCGCATGCTGGCCGAGACCCTGCGCACGGCGGGCTTTCGCCACCTCACGGAAACCGCCGACGGCCGCGACGCCGCGCGGGTGCTGCGCCGGGAACGGATCGACCTGCTCATCACCGACGTCGACATCGCCCCGCTGGACGGCTGGCGACTCGGTCGCATGGTCCGCTCAGGCATCTTCCTCTGTGACGCCTCCATCCCCCTGATCCTGGTCGCCACCACCTGGTGCGAACGGATCGCCGAGACCACCGCCCGCGAATTCGGCTTTGACGCCGTCATCCCCCTGGAACGCTATCCCGAACTCCCCGCGACCCTGAAGGACTGCCTGAACACGCCGCGTACCGTCGCCCACAAGCCGACCCTGCTGGTGGTGGAGGATTTTCCCGACAATGCGCAACTGGCCGAACGGATTCTGCAACCGCGCTTTACGGTGGAAGTCGCGACCGACGGCCAGGCGGGACTGGATGCCTGGTTGCGCCGCCGCCACGACCTGGTGCTGCTCGACGTGATGCTGCCGGGGCTTTCGGGGCAGCAGGTGCTGCAAGGCATCCTGCGGGAACACCCGGACCAGCCGGTGGTGATCATGACCGCCCACGGCACCATGGAGTTGGCCGAGGAACTGATGATGGAGGGGGCCGCCGATTTCATCACCAAACCCTTCACCCCCGACGCCCTGCGCCGGGTCACGGAAATCGCCGCGCGGCGCGAGGATTACCTGCTCAGCAACAAGCAGTTCGCCGCCCGGGTCGAATCCCTGCGGGAGAGTCGCGAAGCCTACCGGGCCATCTCCCAGGCCCACCAGCATCTGCTCGACAGCCTCAGCACCGTCGTTCTGGAACTGGACGCCGAGGGGCGCCTGCATTTTCTCAATCGCGCCTGGGAACGCCTGACCGGCTACACCGTCGCCGAGTCCCTGGGCCGACCCCTGAGCGATTTTCGCGACGAAGGCAACGAGGCGGATTGGCACATCTACCGGAACCGGCTGCAGATGCTGACCTTCGGCAGTTTCCGGGAATGCGCCCTGGAATTGCGCCTGCGCCACCGCGAAGGGCATGCCGTCTGGGTGGACGGCCGCTTCGACGCCATGACCGGCGCCGACGGAAGCCGCTCGGTCTCCGCCTGCCTCGATGACATCACCCGGCGCAAAAAGGCCCTGGCCGAACTGGAACATCTGGCCATGCACGACACCCTCACCGGGCTCTTCAACCGCCATTACTTCGGCCATGCCATCAAGCAGATGGCGGCCCTCAGCAAACGGGGGCAAGGGCGTCACGCCCTGCTCTATCTCGATCTCGACCACTTCAAGGTGATCAACGACTGCTTCGGCCATTACCACGGCGATCTCGTCCTGAAGCAGGTCGCCGAGCTTCTCTCCCGACGCCTGCGTCGTTCCGACGTTCTCTGCCGCCTCGGCGGCGACGAATACGCGATTCTGCTCGCCAACACCGAACTCTCCCAGGCCCTGGAAATCGCTGATGAATTCCGTGATCTCATCCAGCACCTTGACTGCCGGATCGAGGATCAGGCCGCCGAAATCAGCTGCAGCATGGGCGTCGCCGAACTCGACGGCAGCGCGAACCGCCCCGAGGACTACCTCAAGCAGGCGGATATCGCCCTCTACGTCGCCAAGAGCCGGGGGCGTAACCGCATCCATGTCTACGATCCGGCGGACCGGGAAAGCGATGAGTTGCGGCGCAACCTCGACTGGGTGCGCAAGGTGCGCAAGGCCATCGCCGGACAGGGCCTGAAGTTTCACTTTCAGCCGATCCTGCACATCGCCAGCGGCGAAATCAGCCATTACGAAGCGCTGTTGCGTCTGCAACTCCCCGATGAGGGGGAAATCTCCCCCAAGGACTTTATCCCCGCCCTGGAACAGGCCGGCGAAATGGCCTTGCTCGACCACTGGGTGATCCGGCAGGCCATCGACCTTCTCGGCCGCTATCCCGAACTGCGCAAACTCGCTGTCAACCTCTCAGCCCAGGCCTTCGACGATAACGGCATCCTTCCCCTGGTGGAAAATCTGCTGATCGAGCAAGGGGTCAAACCGGAAAGGATCGTCTTCGAGCTGACGGAAACGGCGAGCCTCGACAACATTCCCGCTGCCCAGCGGATGATTGTCCGCCTGCAGCAGCTCGGCTGCGGCTTCGCCGTCGACGACTTCGGCACCGGCTTCAGTACCTTCAACTATCTCAAGGAGTTTCCGGCGGACAGTATCAAGGTCGACGGCACCTTCATCCGCAACCTGGCCCACGATCCGGTCAACCTTGCCTTGGTCCGCTCCATCCATGAAGTGGCCCGCACCCTGGGCAAGGCGACTATCGCCGAATTCGTTGAAACCGCGGAGGATTTCGAGGCGTTGCGCTCCCTGGGCATCGATTTCGCCCAAGGCTATTACATCGGCCGCCCTGCGCCTATCGAAGCCTGGAGTTTTTCGAGTCCCCCCACACTAATCCTTTCATAAAAAGTACCTGTGTTGAATGGCTAAGCAAAACTCGCCAAAGGCAAGGCGATTGCAGCAACGCCGCATTTGGCGAGTTTTTGCGCCGTCATCCCCATCGAGCACGACCGTCTTCGCAGGAGGGGAACAAAAGAAATGAACAGGAGCATCGGCTATGTCGCCTATCCAATCCGGCCCTGCCGGCGAACAACCCGCCTCGCAGTCCTGCGCGCCCCCTGATCTGGGGGATCTGATCGTCAGTTACCTGGAAGAACTGCATATCGATTATGTCTTCGGCGTCCCCGGCGGGGCGATCGAACCCTTCTACAATGCCCTGGCGCGCAGCGCCCGCCGGGGCGGCATCCGTCCAGTGGTCGCGCGCCATGAAAGCGGCGCCGCCTTCATGGCCGACGGCTACGCCCGCGAAACGGGCAAGCTCGGGGTCTGCTGCGCCACCACCGGTCCGGGCGCGACCAATCTGATCACCGGCGTCGCCTCGGCCTTCATGGACAGCGTGCCCCTGCTCGTCATCACCGCCCAGACCTCGTTGCCCCAGTTCGGCAAGCGCGCCCTGCAGGACTCCTCCTGCACCGCCGTCGATACGGTCGGGATGTTCCGCCACTGCACCCGCTACAACACCCTCATTTCCCATCGCGGCCAGCTCGAAGGCAAGCTGGTGGCGGCGATCATGGCCGCCCATCGCGGCAGCGGCCCAGCCCACATCAGCATTCCGTCCGACATCCTGCGCGAGCCCCGGCGCATCCGCAACGGCGCCGACCGCCCGGTGGCCGGCTGCGATACCCTGCGGCAGAAATTCTCCCTGATTGACCCGACGGCGGTGGAAAAACTGCGCCTGGCGCTGGAGAAGGCGAAGAAGGTGGTGGTGGTGATCGGCGGCGCCTGCGGCGAGGCCATGGAGGAAATTCTCGCTTTCGCCGAAAACACGGGAGCCCTGCTCATCAGCGGCCCCGAGGGGAAAGGCTGGATCGACCCCTGGCATCCCCAGTACCGGGGCGTCTACGGCTTCGCCGGGCACGAATCCGCCCGTCAGGCGCTCTTCGACGAAGAGGTCGATCTGGTGCTGGCGGTGAATACCCGCCTCGGTGAGATGCTGCTCTGCGGCGGCGAGGAAAAACGCCTGCTCAATGATCGTCTGGTCCATATCGACGGCGTCGCCGAGCACTTCACCCGCTCTCCCATGGCCCGACTGCATGTCTGCGGCCAGCCCCGCGCCGTTTTCGAAAGCCTCAATCGCACCCTGCGCCAAGTGCGCCGCGCCCCTGGCGACACGACCGACCTGAAGTCGGATCCGACGATTGCCGGCATCCCACCTCATCTCACCATCGAGGACGACAGCACCTGGCTC
>DIVU01000302.1 GCA_002423365.1 Desulfuromonadaceae bacterium UBA6124
CTCTCCTTGTGGCGACCGAAGACCGCGACGGCGCCGATTTCACCGCCGCGGCCGAAGAAGCGTCCGGCGCGCAGGGCGTCGATCCCCGGACGCACATCCGTATCGAGGGCATCGGGAGCGAACGGGGCAATGATGTCGAGGGGGGAGGCGAGGGCAATGCGCCCGAAACCGATGGCTTGGCGGCCGAGGCTCCAGGCGAAACCGAAGTGCGATCCCGAGAGGTTGAGGCGGTCGATTTCCCCGCGCTGACTGAAGCGGCGCTCTTCCCGGCCCCGCTTTTCCAGATCGAGCCGGCGATTGGCTGTCTTTTCCTCCCCCGCGCCCGGCATCTCCATATCGAGGTATCGCGCCTGCCCTTCGACGGCAAACTCGAAACGACTCTCTTCCCCCAGGGTCCGGGCCAGATCCAGTCGCAGGTTGTTGGCGGAATCGAAGCCGCCGTCGATCACTCCCGCCGGATCGCCCTCCCGGTAAAGATTCAACGACTTGGCATGGCCGCCCACTTCCCAGTTTGCGATCTCGGCGGCGGGAAGGTTGTTCGGAGTCAGGGGAAAGAGCAGGGTCAGGGCCATGGCGAGGGCCCGGAGCCGTTTCATGTCCCGGCTTCCGGCGACTGCGGGCGATCCGACTCCAGGCGTCCGTCCTTGAGGCGGATGACCCGGCGGGCGAGATGGATGACCTGGGGATCGTGGGAACTGAAGATGAAAGTGGTCCCCTGCTCTTCGTTGAGGCGGCGCATGAGGCGCAAGAGGTCTTCGCTGGTCTGCGAATCGAGGTTGGCGGTCGGCTCGTCGGCCAGGATCACCCGGGGATCGGCGGCCATGGCTCGGGCGATGGCGACCCGCTGCTGTTGACCGCCGGAGAGATCGTTGGGGCGGCGATCCTCCAACCCGGAGAGGCCGAGGGCGGCAAAGAGTTCCTCCACCCGACGGCGCCGCGCGGCTTTGGGGATTTTTTGCAGCATCAGCGTGAATTCGGCGTTTTCCGCCGCGGTCAGCACCGGCACCAGGTTGTAGGACTGAAAGATGAAACCGATATGATGGAGGCGGAAGTCGGCCATCTCCCGCGCCGTACGACCGCCGGTTTCGCGTCCGTCGATGCGGATGGTGCCCGAGGTCGGCTGGTCGAGGCAGCCGATGAGGTTGAGCAAGGTGGTCTTGCCGCTCCCCGAAGGACCGGCAAAGACGGTAAATTCCCCGGCGACGATTTCCAGGTCGATATGGGCGAGGGCAATCACCTGTTGACTGCCGAGCGGGTATATTTTACTGACATCGTGCAATTGAATCAGGGACATGNNACCTATGCCTCATCGCTTCGGCCGGGGGGATGCGGGCGGCCTTGATCGCCGGGTAGATGGAGGCGAGCAGGCAGAGTCCGACCACGTAAAGGCCCATCTGCAACATCCAGGGAAAATCCCAGGCGGCGCGCAGCACCGGATCGAAGACCACTCCGCCGAATTCGAGCCCGGCCGGCATCAGGGCGCGCAGGTCGAGCCCCTGCTCCACCAGATACCAGGTTGCGGCGATGCCGAGCAGGGTGCCCAGGACCATGGCGAGAAGGCCTAGCAGTAGCGCTTCGTGCCAGATCATCAGGCGCAGTCGGCCGGGGGTGGCGCCGATGGCGAGCAGCACCCCAAATTCCCGGATTCGTTCCATGACCGTCATGAGCAAGGTGTTGACGACGCCAATGGTGACGATCAGCAGGATGACGGCGAAGATGAATTTCTGACCGGCATAGTCGAGGCGAATGGCGTCGGAAAGGTTGGGCATGGCGACCTCCCAGGGAACCGCTCGCACCTCCGGATGTTCTTCCGCCAGCGCCGCCAGTCCCGACAGCAGGCGCGACTGATCCCCGGCCCGCTCCAGAATCACCGCCAGTTCGTGAATCTCCCCGGGAATCCCGGCCATGGCGGCGGCGCGTTGACGGCCGACCATCACCATCGAGGCGTCGATCTCCTTGAGGCCGGTGCGCAGCACCCCGCGCACCCGAAGCAGTTCGCTGGTCAGTTCGCCGTCGCGATGCTGCACGGTGACGACGAACTTGTTGCCGATTTCCAACTTCAATTCCTTGAGCAGACGGCTGCCGACCAGCGCTTCGCGCCCTTCGGGGTCGGCGATCCGCTCTTCTTCCGGAAGGTTCTTCCAGAAGGGATTGACCTCGGCCTCGGCCCGGGGGTCCATCCCCATCAGCAGAATCCCCCGACTTTCCCGGCTCGATTGGGCCAAGCCCGGCAGATAGACGCGGGGCAGGGCGGCGCGCACCCCCGGCTCCCGGGCGATGGCGGCGCTCAGTCCGGCTTCGGCGAAACTGAGCTGTTCGTCCCGGCTTTGCGCGTAGTCGCCGCGATAGAGGGCGATGTGCCCCGAGCCGGCGCGGACGCCGCTGTCGACCATCTGGGCGTAGACCCCGAAGGAGAGGTTGTGGAAGGTTTGCAGCAGAAAGAGGCTCAACCCCAGGGCGGAAAGGGTGATGAGGGTGCGGCGGCGGTTGCGCCAGAGGTTTTTCCAGGCCAGGGAGAGAAGATCCATGTCAGTCCTCGCGCAAGGCTTCGACGGGATTGAGTCGCGCCGCCCGGCGGGCCGGAAAATAGCCGGCGGCGAGCGCCACCAGCAGCAGGGCGGCGGCCGGAACCAGCAGGTTCGCGCCGTCGAGCACGGCGGTCAGGCGCGGCGCCAGGGTGCCGCCGGCGTAGGTGACCGCCGAGAGATAGGGGCTCAGATCGATTCCCACCTGCTGCATGTAGAGGGTCATGGCGACCCCAGCCGTGACCCCGAGAATAAGAGCGACGAAAGCCAGGATCAGGGTTTCCAGCAGGACCAGGCGGCGTACTTCCTCGGGTTTCATGCCCATGGCCATGAGGATGCCGAACTCGCGGGTTCGTTCCAGCACCGACATGAAGATGGTATTGAGGATGCCCAGCCCCGTCGCGGCATAAAGGATCGTCACCAGGATCAGCCGGGAGACGTCGTAGCTGGCGATCACTTCCTGCATCTCCGGCAGCAGCTGTCCCCAAGTGCGCAGCTCCAGGCCGTCGGGGAGCCCAGCCTTCAGGCTCACGGCCAGTTCGCCGGCGGCCATCGGCTCGTCGATGGTCAGAGCCAGCTCGTGAATCTTTCCGGGCAGGACGGTGAGTCGTTGCAGCCAGGGAAGTTGCACCAGCACCAGGCCGTTGTCTCGATTGCCGGCGCCGGTTTCGAAGATGCCGCTGACGGTAAGCAGATCGTTGCCGAGGGAGCCGTCGGCGGCCTGGGTGAGAAAAACCAGCTCATCCCCGGGCGCAACGCCGAGCCTTTTCGCCAGCCCCGCGCCGATGAGGGCGGCGTCGGCCCGGGTCGCTTGCGGATAGCACCCGGCAATGATCTGGCGGGAAAAGCTGGTGACCTGGGATTCCCGCTCGGGATCGATGCCGAGAAGTTCGGCGGGGCGGGTGGTGTCACCGTGAGCCACCAGGCCGAAGGCCCGCAGCCGGGGGGAGGCGCCGCGTACCCCGGGGTGACGGCGGAGCTGGTCCGCCAGGCCCGGGTCGGCGGCGAAATGGGCGAACATATCCCGATTGTCCTGATAGCCTTGCCGGGAAAGGACCAGATGCCCGTGATACTGCTCGGTGGCCGAGGCGAGCATGTCGGCGAACATCCCGGAAAAGACCCCGAGGGCCAAAATCAGCAGGGCCGAGGAGGCGACCATGGCCGACAGGGTCAGGAGGGTTCGGCGACTGTTGCGCCAGAGATTGCGGAAGGCCAGCCGCGGTAGCATGTCAGCGGGCCTTGAGGGTACGCAGGGAGAAGAACTCCTCGGTGATGGAGAGATCGAAGCGGATGTCGTGGTAGCGCATGAGGGTCCGCTCCGACGGCTTGTCGAGGGGGCGCACGGTCATCCGCGAGGGGAGGACGCGGCCGCCGATCTCTCGCACCTCGTCGAAGACGATCTCTCGCACCGGTTGCAGGGCCTCGTCGTAATAATCGACCCGCAAGGGAAGTTTGCGGGTCTTTTCGATCTCGTAGACCAGTTTGCCCCAGACCACCGCCGCGTCCGGTTTGGGCAGGCACTCGATACGCCAGCTGGTCGGGGTTTCCTCCAGCAGCGCGAAGGTGTAATCCTCATCCACCTGACTCCCCTTGACCAGGTCGTCGTTGGTGATGTGGCTGCCCATCCAGGAACCGCCCATCATCGACGGCGGAATCTTGATGACCCGGTCGACCTTGGGCAGGTAGTTCCACACCTCCTTGCGCACCTTGAGGGTCGCGACCCCCTTTTCCTTGGGCGGCTCGAGGATGCGGGTGAGAAAATGCTCGCGCCCCAGGGACCAAGATTCCATCTCCAGGGTCCGCCGCCAGTTGTCGGTGGCGACTTCCATGGAGACGCGGGCCTGGGCCGAGCTGCCGTGATACTGGGTTTCCACCTGGCGGATCAGTTCCCGCAGGTCAAGGGCGAAAGCCGGAGCGGCGAGGCCGAGCAAGAGAAGCACAAAGGTCGCGATCACGTAGGGCATGGGCGGATGCCTTTCGGGATGGGAGGAGAGCGTTTCCATTCATTATACCGCCGAATTCCCATTTCATCAGCGCGGGGTTTTAATCCTCTTTGCCCGTTCTGACAATAATTGTGCTATAAGGAATGCGGCTTGATCGTGGTCGGCATCTGCCGGGGGCGGGGCGGAAGACAGGGGGGCGGAAAAAAAGAAAGGGCCGGATCGCGAAGGATCCGACCCCGTGAAGGAGAGCGGTTCAGCAGGGGGTGTTGGTCAGCAGCTGCAGGGCGATTTCCTCAGCCCAGTCGTCCAGAGGCATCTCCGCCGGCGGCGTCAGCGGCTCGGTCTCGGGAGCGTGATCCCGCAGCCAGGCGTTGAGCGCCTCCAGGGCCTGGGCAATGCGCTTATCCCCCCGTTCCGTTGCCGTCTGGGAGGGAGCCCAGGAGAAGGGCTGGACGCTGCTGAAACAGGCGTCGAAAAATTCGTCCAGCAACGCGTTGGCCTGGGGATCATCCTTGACCAGTCGGCTCATTTCCATCAACGGCCAGTGACAGCTGCCCATGATTCCCTCCTTCGATATATTTCTGAGAAATATTATTCTTGCGGCTCGAATTATCCAGTGTTAAACTGTCATTTCTTAACATGATTTTTACCGAAAAAGCTTTTTCTGTCAAGACGTAAAAATCTCAATAAAATATTTTATTTCTTGGAGATATTTTGCTTTCCCAGTCCTTCGCTTCCGTGGATGTCGGTTCCCGCATCCGAAATTTGCGTCAATCCCTGGGCCAGACCCAGAAAGATTTTGCCACCGCCCTGGGGATTGTCCAGGGCTTTCTCAGCGCCGTGGAAAGCGGCAAGAAAACCCCGTCCGACACCTTGCTCATCGCTCTCTGTCAAGTACACGGCATTCGCCGCGAGTGGCTTCTGACCGGGGAGGGCGGGATGAAAACCGTCGGGGCCGCGCGCCCTGCCGAAGTCGCTACGGAAAATTCCGGCATCCCCTTGCTGAAGCGGATTTCTTCGAACTTTCCCGCGATCGATCCGGCTGAAATCGAGGATGTTCTGCGCCTGCCCGGTCTGCCGCCGGGCTGTTACGCCCTGCGTTTCGAGGGGGATTTCATGGCGCCGACCATCAGCGACGGCGATCTGGTCATTTTCGAACCCGGACGGCGCGGAGAAAACAAAGATATCGTCCTGGTCACCAATCGCTGGGGGGAAGTGATTTTCCGCCGTCTGCGCCTGCGCGGCGACGAGGTTTATCTGGCGGCGGAGAACGCCTCCTATGTCCCCTTTCGTCCCGATCCCGACACCCGCATTCTCGGCAAGGTGACGGCGATCTGGCGTCAGGTGAAAATCTGAGTTAAAGTTTTAAACTTTATGTTTTAAGTATCCGAATATTAACGGATTTCCCATTGATTGCCGTGGTGAAGAACGAGTTTTTTCAGGAGATTGACCGAATGGACAAGATTGAACTGCCGGCGGAAAAACGGGTCGGTCATCTGAAGCTGCTGCGCGAGTCGCGCCGCATCAGCGCCAAGGAATTTAACGCTCTGTCCCGGAGCGAACGGTTGGATATCATCCGCCGCGAGCACGGGCGAAAAAAATACAACCTGCTGATCGAGGCCGATGACGCCGAGGCCTTGGTCCTGCGCATGGCCGCCCAGGAGGTCTATCTGCTGATCAAAGAACTGGGCCATGAGGACTCTGTCGACCTGATACCGATGGTAGACGCCGACCAACTCACCACCTTCCTCGATCTCGATTGCTGGCGGGGGGATGTCTTCGACGACGCCGTCGCCTTGCAGTGGTTGGCTCTGCTGTTGGAGGCGGGGGACGATCAGGTGGTGCGGGCCTTTCGCCAACTTGACTTCCAATTGCTGGTGCTGATGATCAAGAAGCACATCAACATCTTGTGCGGCCCCGAGGATATCGATGAGGATGACGCGCGTATCGAGGCGGTACGTCGGGACGGCGGCTATGAAATCGAGTTCCGTGACGACAAAAACGCCAAGCTGGTCGGATCGATCCTGGATATCCTGCTTCGCGCCGACGGCGACTTCTATCAGCACCTGCTCGAATCGGTGCGTTGGGAGCAGGATTCGCTCCTCGAAGAAGAGGTCTATGCCCTGCGCCGCGGCCGTTTGCTCGACCGGGGCTTTCCCGATCCCTTCGAGGCGCTGGCGGTGCATGCCCCCATCGATCCCGCGCGCTTCAACGTCGCATCCTATCGGAAAAGCTCCCTGTTTCCGGTGGATAATGCCGAGCCGCCCGGTTTTTATCTCACTCCGGCTCGGCCGAAAGACCTCCTTGCCGAGGTCCTGGTCGGCGGCATCAGCGAGCAGGTGGCCTGGGAGCTGACCTATCTGATCAATAAGGTCCTGATTGCCGAGCGGGTCGATGTCGGGGAGCCGGCGCAGGTTCAGGCGGTTACCGAAGAGGTTTACCGTTATCTGAACCTGGCTCTCGAAGAGCTTGGCAAAGGCGAGGTCGGCAAGGCCATCTCTCTCTTCGACGAGGTCTATCTCGAAATCCTCTACCGGGTTGGTTACAGCCTGCCCCTGCGTCTTGGACAGCGGGCCAAGAATATACGGCAATCGCCGATCGGGGCCTACCTCGACGGCCCTTTCCGCGCCCTGGTCGAGGCCCTGATGCGAAAGAAGCCGCGCTTCTTCGAAGGCCTGGTCGAGGCCGACCGTGGGGGGGAGCGGCCATTCGCCACTCGCCAGGATCTGGTGTTGACGGGGGAATGGCTGGAGCGGATCGAAGCACAGATGCGCCTCTTCGACGGCCGCCTCGGCTTCGAACTG
>DIVU01000071.1 GCA_002423365.1 Desulfuromonadaceae bacterium UBA6124
CAATGGCTTTTCGTTGGAAAATAAATCCATCCTCTTTTGGATTTGTATCTTTGGTGTTTCAACTCGTCAACCTGGAAGCCTGACCCTCATGCCCTTTCTTTTAGGTGAATAATGAAATCACTTCTTCATTGGACCGCGGCCGCTGCATCTTTAGTCGGTCTTTTCCTCACAGTTAGACCGCCATCCCAGCCTCTTTCTGCTTGGCAAACATTTTTTTTAGCAATAATAGTCATTATTTTTGTTGGAGCAGCTTTAAGCGATATACAAAACGAAAGAAAAAAATCTGCAAAAAAATATAAATCAATATCTGAAATAAATAAATACATGTATGAAATGCTAAAGAATAGTGGGGCCTGTGAGATTTGCTCTCGTGATGCAAGTTGGATTTCTGAAGGACCAATTTATTCATTACTAATGAATAAGTCAAAAAAAAATGAATTAACCTTTTTAGTTCATAAAAAAACAAATGAAGTTAAAGCCCTAGAAGATGCAGGTGCTGAAGTAATCGAATATGGGGAGCTTGGCTTTGATCCGATTACGCGTTTTACAATTGTCAATTCCGGAAATCATGCTTATTCCTATGTTGCGATTGGAAAAAAGAAACCAAACGAACCACATACAATAGAAGAACTGGACGCATCACATCCAACTTACTCAATGGCAACTGACCTAATTCGATCTGTGAAAATTGCCCATGATAACTATAAGAAAAAGTAAAAATATTATACAAATAACACAAGAATGGGACATGATTGCTGCGTACAGAGAAGAACAAGTTCGCACTCAAAAAGATCACAGCGCAAACTTTATTCTTTCTCCAGCAATTCTTAAAGAGATTCCTGATTCGTCGTCCATCATTGATATCGGGTGTGGAACAGGATGGCTTACTGTTCGAGTTGAAAAAAATTCAAACTATACAGTAGGTGTTGATCCCAGCGAAAAGTCTATTGAGATAGCTAAGTCGATGAATTCAGGAAACTCAATATCGTATTTATCAGAAACAATAGAGAGGTATTCAATTATAGGAAAAAAGTTTGATACAGCTATTTCCAATATGGCAGCAAGCTGTTCGCCAGATTTGGTGGGGTTTGTTGTTGCTTCACGTCGAGTTCTAGTAAAGCATGGACTATTTATATTTACAATACCACATCCGTGTTTTTGGCCAGAGTATTGGGGATATTCATCTGATCCGAATTTCAAATATAACGAAACTTTTGCAGTAGAAGGTGAATTTAAAATTCAAAATGAATCTAGTTCATTCGTAACAACTCATTTTCACCACCCCATAGAGCACTATATAAAAGTACTAAGATCTTCAGATTTTATAATTGAATCTATTAGGGAACTCACTGGCCGTGGCTTTTATCTTCCTAGGTTCATGTTGATTGTGGCACGGGCAGTCTAACAAAATGAATGGCTCTTCCGCGAAATTTATGGTCCTGCCCAGCGGTTGGGTTCCGGGGACAGGATACATAATAGATCATAGCTGCTTAATTCTAGCATCTCCGGCATCGACTCCTCTGGTTGACGCAAGGAAGAAAATCCTGAATAAAATTAATTGATTTTCCCATACGATCCGAGGCAGATACTGTGTTATCTGTATTCCGACCGCCCCCATTCTCACGCAAGTACCATCTCCATCCCGTCCTTTTCTCTGCTTATTTTAGAGCTTCTCCGTCGCCGCCGTGACCGGGGTGTCGGTGTCCCAGGCGTGGTCGTTGAGGTTGTGGATGTCGGCGCGGTCCTTGGCGAGGATTTGTTCCTGCAGGCGGATGAGTTCGCGGGCGTTGGAGATGTAGACCCCCTGATCGTGGCGGTGGGGGGCGAGTTGATTCATGGCGGCTTCGTCGTATTTCATGAAATATTGGGCGGCACGGGTGGCGCTGTAGCGGCGGTATCCGAGGTTTGCCAGAACGTCCACCCCGGCGCGCAGGGAGGTGTCGAGAAACTCCCGATAGACCTGATCGACCCCGGCTTCGATGAAGTCGTGGGCGTCGAGGGTGCTGCCGGCGCGGGCCATGATTTGGAGGTGGGGAAAGTGCTTTTTCGCCGTCGATACCAGCGTGTCGACGGTCGCCGGATCGTCGATGGCGATAAACAGGATGCGGGCGTTATCGGCCCCTGCCGAGTGGAGAATGTCGAGGCGGGTAGCGTCGCCGTAGAAGACCTTGAAGCCCATGCGCCGCAGCAGATCGACCTGATCCGAGTCGTTGTCGAGAATCGTCGCTTCGACGCCGTTGGCGCGCAGGAAGCGGCCGAGGGTGCTGCCGAAGGAACCGAAACCGGCGATGATGATGGGATGCTCCACATCGATAACATCCGCCTCCCGCTCCTCGGTATGGCGGGTGCCGAAACGGGGGAGAACCAAGCGTTCATTGAGCAGCAGCAGGAGCGGAGTCAGGGTCATGCTCAAGGCGGTGACGGCCATCAGGGTGTCGATCCAGTTGCCGCCGACGATTCCCAGACGCTGGATGAAGGCGAGGAGGACGAAGGCGAACTCGCCGACCTGCGAGAGGCCGAGAGCAAAGATGCTGTTCTGGTCGAAGGAGAGGTGGAAGAGTTTGCCCGCCGCCGCCAGCACCGCCGCCTTGACAATGACGATGGCCAGCACCAGGGAGAAGATGGTGCCGGGGCTGTCGGCGATGAGTTTGAAGTTGATCGACGCGCCGACGGCGATGAAAAAGAGGCCGAGGAGCAATCCCTTGAAGGGCTCGACGTCGCTCTCCAACTCGTGGCGGAATTCACTGTTGGCCAGCAGCACACCGGCGAGAAAGGCGCCCAGCGCCGGACTCAGGCCGACCAGTTGCATCAGGTAGGCGATGGCGACGATGATGAGCAGAGCGGCGGCGACGGAGAGCTCGCGGACGCTGGCTTTGGTGACGATGCGCAGGAAGGGGACGACGACGTAACGCCCGGCGACGATGACCGCGATCAGGGCGAAGAGGACCGACCCGGCCCGGAGCCAGACCGGCAGCCCCGCCAGCAACCCAGGCGCTTCGCCGTGGCCCGCGCCGGTGGCGGCTTGCAGGGCGAGGAAGGGGAGCAGGGCAAGGATCGGGATGACGGCGACGTCCTGAAAGAGGAGGACGGCGAAGGAACTCGTCCCCGCTTGGGAACCGCCTAATCCTTTTTCCTTGAGGGATTGCAGAACGATGGCGGTGGAGGACATGGCCAGGGCCAGGCCGCAGGCTACTGCGCTCCGCCAGCCGAGGCCGAGCAGCAGCAGGCCGCCGCCGAGGAGCAGGGTGGTCAGGGCCAGCTGCAAGGTGCCCAGGCCGAGAATCTGGGAGCGCATCCGCCAGAAATGGGCCGGTTCCAGCTCCAGGCCGATGAGAAAAAGCATCATCACCACGCCGAACTCGGCGAAGTGCATGATGTCTTGTCCTTCCCGGCCG
Organism: Desulfuromonadaceae bacterium UBA6124; assembly: GCA_002423365.1. Classification (GTDB taxonomy): domain Bacteria; phylum Desulfobacterota; class Desulfuromonadia; order Desulfuromonadales; family Trichloromonadaceae; genus Trichloromonas. The sequence continues at coordinate 3,396 of DIVU01000071.1, forward strand.
ACGAAGCCGAGGGCGAAGGGGCCGATGAGAATGCCCGCCAGCAGGTAGCCGAGGACCGAGCCCATCCCCAGGCGTTTGGCGATGGGCACGCAGATCAGGGCGGCGGCGAGGTAAACGATGGCCTGGCCCATCAGAGTATCGCTCATGGCTGCTCCTTGCGCATCAGGTCGGCGACCCAGTCGTTGAGCAGTTCCACCTTTTTGATCCCTTCAAAATCGTAAGTTTCCGCCAAGGCCGTCAGCAGGCGGCGGTAACGCCCGGCGTAGTCGGCGAGTTGGGCATCGCTCAGGCGATAGGTCCCCTGCACGGCGAAGGGGGGGAGCCAGAGCATCCGGCACAAACGGGTCGCCTGTTCCAGTGGCCGCAGCAGTTCCGCCAAGGTAAATCGGTTGAAGCCGTCGTGGGAAAAGCTGACGCGGGTGCCGCCGCTGGTGATGACGTTGAAGACCGCTTTGCCCGCGAGGCGGTTTCCGCCTTCGCCGTGGGCCCAGCCGTGTTCCAGNNATCGCTGGGGGACCGTAGAGGTAGAGGGGATAATGCCAAACGATGATATCGTGCGCGCGCAGCAGTTTTTGTTCGCGGGGGACATCGATATCGAACTGGGGATATTCCTCGTAGAGATCGTGAACGGTCACGTTTTCGAGACCGTCCAGGCCGCGCAGCAAAGCATGGTTGGCTCGGGATTTTTCATAGCGCGGATGGGCGAAGAGGATCAGAATCTTTTTCATTCGCCGGCCTTTTTCCCCCG
>DIVU01000255.1 GCA_002423365.1 Desulfuromonadaceae bacterium UBA6124
CCCCCATCATCGCTCGACTGCAACGCTGAAGCCGAGTCTTCCGCAAAAGTCTTCGAGGTCAATAAAACATAATTTATCAAACCCCAAAAGCCCCCTTCCCCACCGTTCAATTCAGATCCAGGATCCAAGGGTTCCAGACACTTACGAAGAACAAAACAAAACACAACAACCCCCCGCCATACCGCGCCGGACGGTTCTCATCCCCCTTTTTTGAAAAATACCGTTGACACAAATAAAACGTCGTATTATTTTTTAGACGCCTTAGGGATAGACCTGTCGCCATCGATCCGACCGAGAAAGGAGTTGCCCCTTGCCCAGCCGCGGGAAAGAAACCTACTCCATCCAGTCGGTGGAAAACGCCCTCAATGTCCTCGAAGCCCTGTGCGAAGATGACGACGAGGTTCGGATTTCCCGTCTCAGCGAAAAACTCGGGATGAACAAAACGAGCGTCTTCCGCCTGCTCGCCACCTTCGAGAGTCGGGGCTATGTGGAGCGGGAGGAGCTTTCGGGCAAATACCGCCTGGGCATCGCCGCCTACGAGATGGGGCAGAAATTCCTGTCGCGCATGGGCCTGCTGAAAAAGGCCCGACCGGTGATGGAGCGCCTGGGGCGCGAAACGAGCGAGGCCGTCTATCTGGCCGTGCGCCGCGACGACGATCTGCTCTTTCTCGATGCGGTCGACACCCCCTTGCAGGTCAAGATCGTCTCCCTGGTGGGCAAGCGCTACCCCCTGCCCCTTTCGGCGGCGGGCCGGGTGCTGCTGGCCGGGACCTGGCGCAAGGAGAACGCCGCCGAGTCCCTCCAGCCTCCGGATACGACCGGAGCGGATCCCGCGTTGCACGAAATTCTCGCGCAGGGGTTCGGCGTCGATCACGACAGTCTCGGCGAAGGCGTCACCTGCCTGGCCGTCCCCCTCATCGACCTGCACGACAACACTGTCGCCGCCCTGGCCGTGATCGGCCCGGATTTCCGCATGCAGCCCCCCCTTCTCGAAAGCGAACTCCTTCCCCGCCTGAAGGACGCCGGTCAGATCATCTCCTCCAAACTGGGCTATCTCGGCCCGCATCTCAGTAAAGACCTTTACTGAAACGCCATTTCCATTTATAACTAGACGAAACCCCAAATGGAGGATGAAAATGGCCGCCAAGGAGCGCGTCTACGTCAATTTCTTCCGCCCCTCGTCCGCCAACATGAAGGCCGAGGCGCGCATCGCCGCCATCGTCATTCTTTTCTGGGCGTTGCTCAGCTACCTGTTGCCCCTGTGCATCTTTCTGGCGGGGATGAGCGATCCCGCGGGGATGGGAGAATCCTTCTTCACCCGCACCCGTTTTCTCGGTTTTCCCCTCCACTACTGGCTGATCGCCCAAGGCTGCACCATCGGCTATATTTTGCTGTGCAAACTCTACTGCCTGCTCTGGGATCGCAAGGTTTCCCGCCTCCCCCGCTAGAGTCGCCCCCGGCGCAAAGGACTTACCGACGTGAAACGAAAAACCCTGATCCCGCTTCTGGCGCCCCTGCTCCTTGTTCTTTTCGCCGGCGATCTCTTCGCCACGGGAGAAGAGATCTTCGAAATCGAACAGGGTTTCAAGCTGATTCCGGCGGTCATCATGATCTCGCTCCTCTGCGTCTACGTGGGCGTCGGCTTTCTCTCCAAGGTCTCGGATACGTCCGGCTACTGGGTGGCCGGCCAGGGAATCGGCAAGTTCGGCAACGGCGCCGCCATCGCCTCGGACTGGATGTCTGCCGCCTCCTTCATGGGGGTCGCCGGGCTGCTCTACCTGAAAGGCTGGTTCGGCCTCGGCTACATCATCGGCTGGACCGGCGGCTACGTGCTGCTGCTCTGCCTGATCGCCGCCCAGCTGCGGCGTTTCGGCAAATACACCATCCCCGAATTCCTCGGCGACCGCTTCGACTGCCATGTGGTGCGGCTGCTCGCCGCCTCGGTCACGGTCATCATCGCCATCACCTACGCCGCCGCCCAGTTCAAAGGGATCGGCTTGATCTGCGGCTGGATCTTCGGCATGAGCTACACCGCCAGCGTCTTCTTCGCTGCCGGGGTGGTCACCGCCTACATGCTCATCTCGGGGATGGCCGGGGTCACCCGCAACCAGCAGATTCAGTACGTGGTCCTGATCTCGGCTTTCATGATCCCCCTCTGGGTGCTGATTCAGAAGGCCGGCGGCGCCGGGATCCTGCCGCAACTGGAGTACGGCCCGATCCTTTCGGGGCTGATGGAGGGCAAGGTCGCCGGCGGCCCCTTAAGCGCCGAGGAGGCCCTGGAGTTGCGCCGAACCTTTCTCCCCTGGGGAACGGGCAATTTCTACCAGTTCATCGCCCTGGTCTTCACTCTGATGGTCGGCACCGCCGGCCTGCCGCACATCATGATCCGCTTCTATACCGTGAAGAACGAGGATATCGCCCGCAAGTCGGTGCTCTGGGGGCTCTTCTTCATCGGCCTGCTTTACTGGTCGTCGCCGGTTTACGCGGTACTCGGCAAATTTTGGAACCCCAACGGCGGCACCACCGTCGCCGACGTCATCATCCTCTCCGCCCCGGAGCGGGCCAACCTGGGCATCGCCTATATCGGCTACCTCGCCTCGGGGGCCATGGCCGCCGGGCTCTCCACCGTCGCCGGGCTGCTCATGGCCGGCGCTTCGGCCATCGCCCACGACTGGTACGCCACGGTGCTGCGCCCGGAATGCACGGACAAACAAGCGCTGATGGTCGGGCGCATCTTCACCGCCGTCCTCTGCGTCATCGTCATCGTCATCGCCCTCAATCCTCCGGCCCTCATCGCCCAGATCGTCGCCATGGCTTTCGCCATCGCCGGCAACACCATCTTTCCCGCCGTGGTCCTCGGCATCTGGTATTCCCGATCCAACAAATACGGCGCCCTGGCCGGGATGGTCTGGGGTTTCGGCATGACGTTGCTGGCCATGGCCGGGTGGATTCTGAAGATCGACTTCTTCGGCCCCGAAGGCTGGCTGCCGGCGACCTCGTCGGCGCTGATCGTCTGCCCCATCGCCTTTTTGCTCAATATTCTCGTCTCCAACATCATGCACGAGAAGGTCAGCGAAGAGACCGCCGACCGGGGGGACAGCATCCTGCGCAAGCTGCACAACCTGCCCGCCCCCCTGCCGGAAGCGGGGACCGTGCCGGATACGGACGCGCCGCGTCGGATCTAGCTCCCCATGCCGCCCCTTCTCACCCGCCGGCGTCTGGCCACGGTCTTCACCGTGCTCGGCGTGCTGCTGATGGCCGCCGATCTGCTCATTACCGGCAGCATCTTCGTGCATATCGCCGAACTGATGGCGGCGAGCATCCTCTCCTTTATCATCGCCCTAGTGCTGGAACATGCCCCGCGGACGCGCAAGGATGCCGAACCCAAGCCCTGATTTTTCCCGCTCTCGACCACGGATGTCGCCATGCCCCTGTTCAAGCATCTCAAGGAAGCCCAGCCCTTCAGCCAGCTCCCCGACGCCATCCGCGATGAAATCTGCGCGGCGGCCATCCTGAAAAGGTATTCGGCGGGGGTCTATCTCTTCAAGCAGAACGACCCGCCCACCGGCTTTCTTTATGTCATCAAGGAAGGGCTGGTGGAGATCACCGTCCTCGCTCCGGGAGGCGAGGAAATGGTGGTTGACTACCGCAACGAGAGCACCTTCGTCGGCGGTACGCCGATCTTCACCGGCGAGCCCTACACCGGGGGTGCGCGCACCGTCAAGCAGACCGACTGCTATCTCATCCCCGCCGACATCCTCAAGCGCGCCGCCGCCGAGCACCCCCAGGTCGGCGACTACTTCACCCGCATCATCCACTCACGGGTGCGCAAGCTCTATACGGAAATCGTCGCCGACCACACCCAGCAGGCCCTCACCCACATGGAGGCCTACCCTTTCAAGAAACGCCTCTCCGAAATCATGACCTCGCCGGTGGAGACCTGCGCCCCCGAGGATACCGTGCGCCAGGTCGCCCAGCGCCTGGGCAAACGCCAGATCAGCGCCCTGCTGGTGGCCGACGAGCACAACACCCATCTCGGCCTGATCACCGAGCGAGATCTCGTTTCCAAGGCCCTGGCTCCGGAGGGAGCGAATCCCGACACCCTGACCGCCGCCGACGTCATGAATCGCAAGACCTGCTCGATGCCGCCCTCGACCTACATGTACGAGGCGATGGCCTACATGCTCAACCACCAGATCCGCCACCTGCCGGTGGTGGATAACGGCGAGGTCGTCGGCATCGTCACCGTGCGCGACCTGATGCGTTTCCGCAGCCAGAAGGCGATGCTGCTGGTGGGGAACATCCGCGAGGAGCGATCCCTGGAAGGGCTGGCGGCGATCCGCCGCGAGATCGTCGGCGTCGCCCGCACCCTGCTGTCGGAAACCCGTCGCACCCCGGAAGTCATGGAGATCCTCTCCTACATCCACCACGGCATCATCCGTCAGGTCTACGATCTGTGCCTGGAGCAGATGCTCGCCGAAGGCTACCGCCCCCCCAACATCCGCTATTGCTTCCTGCTCATGGGCAGCGGCGGCCGCCGCGAGATGCTGCTCAATCCCGACCAGGACAACGGCTTCATCTTCGAGGATGTCCCCGACGACCGCCTGCCCGAGATCGAGGATTTTTTCGCCCCCTTCGCCGAGAAGATCGTCAACGCCCTGAACCGGGTGGGCTACCCCCTCTGCTCCGGCAAGGTCATGGTCAACAATCCCCTCTGGCGCGGCCGCCTGGGGGACTGGGACCGGCGCATCGGCGACTGGGTGAACAATCCCGAGCCACAGAAGGTCCGCTACTCCTCGATTTTCTTCGACTTCACGCACCTGGCCGGGGACGCCGCGCTGGCTCTGAACCTGCGCGCCATCGTCGATAAGGAGATCCGCGAATTCCAGGGTTTCCTTTATCACATGATGACCCTCGACCTGCGCTACAAGGTGCCCATCGGCCTGCTCGGCCGTTTCCTCACCGAAAAGAGCGGCGAGCACAAGGGGGAACTCTCGCTCAAACAGGGAGGGAGCATCTACATCGTCGACTGCATCCGCATGTTCGCCCTGGAAAAAGGACTGCCCGAGCTCTCCACCCTCGACCGGCTCAAGGCCCTGGTTAAACGCAACGTCTTTTCCGTGGAGACCGCCGAACATATCCGCGCCGCCTTCGAGGCCCTGACCTTCCTGCGCCTGCGCAATGAAATCGCCGCCTTCGAAGCGGGACGGGAGCCGAGCCACTATCTCGACCCCAGCCTGCTGTCGAAAACCGAGCAGGATCTGCTGCGCGAAGCCTTCAACGCCGTGAGCAAGCTGCAGGAAGCGACTAAGCGCCATTTCGCCCGCACCCCCTTTTGACGGGGAGATAACGGCAAATGGCGGCGGCCAGGACGGCCCGCCGAGAAAAACCCTTGAACCCCGGCAAGCACCGATGTTAGATTGGCGCGGCTTTAAAAGCGCAAACCCATCCATTCTCCGGGAGGAACAATGAAAGTCGTCGCACTCTTTTTCACCGCCTTACTGCTGGCCGGACCGGCCTTAGCCGAGACGGTCGCCGTCACCGTCGACCGCGCCGAACTGCGGGACAAGCCCGCCGTGAGCGGCTCCAAGGTCGTCGCCACCGTCCCCCTCGCCACCCCTCTCGAGGTGCGTGACACCCAGGACCGCTATCTGCAGGTCAAGGATTTCAAGGGCACCACCGGCTGGATTCACAACACCCTGGTCGGCAAAAGCCCGGCCGTGGTCATCACCAAGGACAGCGTCAACGTGCGCAAGGGTCCGGGGACCGAGCATCCCGTCGCCTTCAAGGGCATGCGCGGCGAAGCCTACCAGGTACTGGAACAGCAGGGGGATTGGGTGCGGATCGGCGGCAAGGACGAAGAACGCAGCGGCTGGATCAGCAAAAACCTGCTCTGGGGCCTGTAAGCCTCTTCCACGCATAAGGATTTCACGGCGGGCCGCTTCCCCAAAGCGNNCCGCCGACGTTTTGTGCAGTTACGAATCAGGAGTTCGACGGTTTCCTTCCCGGACAAAGTCTGCTAAAGATAGAAAACAGGCGCCATCACCCCGCATGACGTTCATCCTTATCCCATCCCTCGCCGTGAGGTTCGTCCATCCATGAAAAAAACCATCGCCCTGATTCTTGTTCTCGGTGCCCTCGGCGGCGCTCTCTGGTGGTGGAAAGCCACCCATAAAAAAGCAGAGATCCGTATCCTGGCCACGGAAAAGGTCGAACGGGGAACGGTGCGCAAGGTGCTGGAAGAGACCGGCATCATCAAGTCCCAGGTGGGGGGCATCGTCAAGATCGGCGCCCGCGCCACCGGGGTCATCGACCGCATGCTGGTCAAGGTCGGCGATCGGGTCGAGGCCGGGCAGCTGGTGGCGACCATCGACAGCCGCGAACTGGTGGCCCAGGCCGACGAAGCCCGCGCCCGCCTCGCCTCGCTGCGCGCCGAACGGGAACGCGTCGCCCGGGTCTACCCCCTGCGCATCGCCGAAGCGGAAGCTGAACGGGAACTGGCGACCGCCCGGGCCGACTATTCGCAGAACAACTACCAGCGTCAGCAGCGCCTGGTGGCGGAGCGGGTCATCTCTCAGGATGAACTGGAAAAGGCCCGGCAGCAGGCGGAAATCGACGGCGGCCAGGTCCGTTCCCGTCAGGCCGCTCACGAACGGGAACAGCAGGAGTTCGCCCAGGAGACGCGCAAGGCGGCACTGGCGGTAAGTCAGGCCGAGGCGGCGTTGGCGGCGCTGGAGATCCGCATTTCCTACACCACGGTAAAAAGCCCCCTTTCCGGCGTTGTCAGCCAGGTCACGGCCCAAGAGGGAGAAACCATCGTCGCCGGGCTGCAAGTCGCCAATCTGGTCACAGTGATCGACCCCACCCGTCTGGAAATGTGGGTCTATGTGGATGAAACCGACGTCGGCCTGGCCCAGCCCGGGCAGCTGGTGGAATTCAAGGTCGACGCCTATCCGGACCAAAACTTCGAAGGGCACGTCGCCACCATCTACCCCGAACCGGAGATCCGCGACAACATCGTTTACTACCGGGCGCTGGTGAAGATCGACAGCGAACAGGCGCTGCTGCTGCGCCCGGAAATGACCACTCAGGTGCGCATCGTCGTCGAAGAGAAGCAGGATGTGCCGCGCCTGCCCAACGCCGCCCTCAAGTGGGTAAACGGCGAACAGATCGTTTTTGTCCGTCAAGCCGGCGGCGGGGTCGGCCAGGTCACGCCGAAACTGGGGCTGGCCGGTCTCGGCCACACGGAAATCGTCGAAGGGCTCGCCGAGGGGGATGAAGTCGGCACCCGGGTCGAGCTGCCTGATCAGGCCCCGGCCAAGAGGAAAGAGCCGTGACCGCAAACGACACCGTCATCCGCCTCACGGATATCGGCAAGATCTTCAGCCAGGGGGGCGCGCCCGTCGAAGTCCTCAAAGGAATCTCCCTGGATATCGCCGTCGGTGAGTTTATCGCCCTGCTCGGCACCTCGGGCTCGGGCAAGTCGACTCTCATGCACATCCTCGGCCTGCTCGACCGGCCGACGGCCGGCAGCTACCTGCTCGGCGGACAGGACGTGGCGCAACTGGACGACGACCGCCTGAGCGAACTGCGTAACCAGATGATCGGTTTTATCTTCCAGTCCTTCTACCTCATTCCCTATGTTTCGGCGCGAGAGAACGTCATGCTGCCGGGTCTCTACAGCCGCACGGCGGGGCGCAAGCTCAAGACCCGCGCCGAAGAGCTGCTGGCCCTGGTCGGGCTGGCCGACCGCATGGAGTTCAAACCGAGCCAGCTCTCCGGCGGCCAGCNNGCCATCGCCCGGGCGCTGGTCAACGATCCCCAGGTGCTGCTGGCCGACGAACCGACCGGACAGCTCGACTCGAAAACCAGCGTCGAGATTCTCGAACTGCTCAGCGACATCAACCGCCAGGGGCGCACGGTGATCCTCGTCACCCATGACCAGCAGACCGCCGCCTATGCGCAACGCCGGATTGTTCTCGATGACGGCCGTATCCGCAATTCTTGATCGCCTGCGCCTGAGCGCGCGCATCCTGCACATGGCGCTGACCGCGGTCTGGGCTTACCGGCTGCGCAGCTGTTTCGTCATCCTCGGCGTCGGCCTCGGCATCGCCTCGCTGACCATCATCGTCGCCGCCATCGACGGCGCCGAGCGCAAGGCCTACGAAATCGTCGACACCTTCGGCCCCGACGCGATCTTCGTCATCGGCGGCGATATCCGCAACCGCGCCGTCGGTCAGCGCTTCAACACCTTGACCGAAGCCGATGTCGAGGTTCTGCGCCAGTCGCTGCCGGGCGCCTACTTGGTTGTGCCGATGCGTTCCCAGCACAACCTGCCGGTGCGCTTCGAGCGGAACAAGATCCAGGTTTCCGCCATCGTCGGCGCCACCGAAGGCTACGCCCAGGTCTGGAACTGGCCCCTCTCCGAGGGGCGCGACTTCACCGCCGAGGATATCGAACGGGGGGCCAAGGTCTGCCTCATCGGCGACGCCCCGGCGCGGGAGCTCTTCGGTGACCGTTCCCCCCTGGGGCAGACGATCTTTATCGACAAGCTGCCGGTGCAGGTTGTCGGCCGCCTCATCTACCGCGGCACCCCCACCGGCGGCGGCACCCCCATCGACGAACGCATCATCGTGCCGCTCACCACCCTGACCCAGCGTTTCAACCTCGACCGCAAATATTTCCGCGCCCTGCGGGTCAAATTCACCTCCACCGACAACATGGATTTCCACGTTGAGAATCTGCGCTCCCTGCTGCGCCATCAACACCGCATCGCCGAAGGCGAGCCCGACGATTTCAGCCTGCTGACCGCCGACGAGATCCTCAAATTCCTCTCCATGTTCAAAGGCGGGCTGCTGGTCTTTCTCGGCATCACCGCCACCGTCGCCGTTTTGGTCGGCGGTTTCGTGCTGGCCAACCTCTTCTACCTGAGCGTCGATGAACGCAAGGCGGAAATCGGCCTGAAGAAAGCCCTCGGCGCCCGCGACGGCGCGGTGCTGGCGCAGTTTCTGGCGGAAGCGGTGATCCTCACCCTGATCGGTGCCCTGCTCGGCATGACCCTCGGCATGGGCATGGCGAAACTGCTGGAAAAACTGGAAATCCTGGAGATCCTCTTCTCCTGGAAGGTCTTCACCTGGTCCACCCTTTCCGCCGTCGCCATCGGCATCCTCTTCGGCCTGCGCCCGGCCCGCCGCGCCGCGGCAATGGTGCCGATCGAGGTATTGAAAGGATAAA
>DIVU01000116.1 GCA_002423365.1 Desulfuromonadaceae bacterium UBA6124
TTCCGGGAGGATCTCTACTACCGGCTGAACGTGGTGACCGTGCAGCTCCCCCCTCTCCGTGACCGGCGGGAGGACATCCCGGCCCTCCTGGACCACTTCCTCGCCAAATTCGCCGAGAAGAATCGGCGCCCGGTCCCCGGCCTCACGGCCGCCGCGCGGGACGCCCTGATGAAGTACGACTACCCGGGCAACATCCGGGAGCTGGAAAACATCGTGGAGCGGGCGGTGCTCCTCTGCCGGGGCAACGTGATCGACCAGGAGGATCTGCCGGTCACCGTCCGGCCGGAGGGGCGGGATCCCGCATCCCCGCCCACGGGGAGCCTGCCCGAGGTGCTGGAGGCCATCGAGCGCCGGGCCATCCTGGAGGCCCTGGAGCGGCACGGCGGCGTCCAGACCCGGGCGGCGGACGAGCTGGGGATCGGCGAGCGCGTCCTGCGGTACAAGCTGAAGAAGTACGGCCTGGAGAATCGGGAGGGAAAGCCGTCTAACTAGCTAGGCATCACTGCAAGATAACCGCCCAATTGACTAGGCACCTCTCGCCGAACCACCTCCTCAGTCATTCCTCTAACCTCAGATTCTACAAGCAGTTCCGCCTGACTCCGCGGCCGGTTCTTGCCCGAGAATATCTCGGCACGGTTCTGGCTACAGGGGAAACGGCAGATGTGCGGAAGAGCGAATCGCGGGGGAGTCTGGGGCTGAAGAAAGGAGAATGACGATGAGGCGAATGGCAGTCACGGTGGTCCTGGGCGCTCTGCTGGTGGGGCTGACCTCTTGCGCCGTAAATTCTCAGTGGGTGTCTCCGGCTCAGGAGAGCGGGGAGGCGCGCTTGACCCTCGGCACGATCCAGCGGGAGATCCGGAGGGGGATGACAGCCTCGGCGGTGGCCGAGGCGCTCGGCGCGCCCAACATCGTGACCACGGACGAAGCGCGGCGCGAGGTCTGGATCTACGACCGGGTCTCCACCGAGCGGGTGCACGAGCTGGGCTTCGCGGGCCTGCTGCTCGTCGGGTATTCGCGAGAGGCCAGCGTGCAGAGCCAGCGATCGCTCACGGTGATCGTGAAGTTCGATTCCGGACAGCTCGTCCGGGACTATGCCTACCACGCGACGCGATTCTGAGGGGGCGACCATGACACGCCTTGCGTTTCCCATGGCGCTGCTGCTGCTCGTGGCGGGCTGCGTGGCGACGGCGCCGGGGCTGATGGAGCCGCCGGCGGGAAGAGGGATGCGGCCGGAATACCAGACCAGGCTCTACGAGACAGCGGACGAAGGGCGGGTACTCCTTGCCTGCGCCACCCTTTTGCAGACAATGGGGTTCCAGGTGGACGAGGCGGCCTCGGCCCTCGGGGTGCTGTCGGCCTCGAAGACACGGGATGCCAATCGCCTCACGCCCGGCGAGCAGACCGCCGTCAACGTCGTCTCCTTGGGGTTGCTCCTGGGCGGGTATACGGCTCCATTGGCCCTCTTCCTCATGCCGGCGGCCACCCCTCAGCCACGGAACATCGCGGTGGGCATCACGACACGGAAGGTGGGGCAGGGGGGCAGCCGGGTCTCCGTGGGGGTTGTCTTCAAGGAGAATTCGGCGGAGATTGCGGATCCGGCAATCTACCGGGAGTTCTTCGAGCAGCTCTCGAAGGCCCTCTTCCTGGAGGTTCACGACTCATGAAGCGCCCGCTCGCCGCACTGGGAATCTGGGTTGCGCTCAGTCTTGTCTCCGCCGGCTGCGCCCCGCTCGTTCCGATCAGTCAGCGGGTCCTGGACAGCGGGAAGGAGACCCTTCGGCTTCGCAGCATGCAGACACGGCTCTTCGAGACGGCGGATCGGGAAGGGACCTTGCGTGATGTCGTCGCCACGCTCCGGGATCTGGATTTCACGATCACCAAGGCCGATGCCGTCCTGGGGGTTGTGAGCGGGGCGAAGCCGGGGATGCGCATCACCGTGACCGTGGCGCCGCGCGGAGAGAGGCGGCTGATCGTCCGGGCCAACGCAGAGCAGCGCATGGCCCCGGTCGAGGAGCCCGAGGCCTACCAGCGCTTCTTCGCCGCGCTGGAGAAAGCCATGTTCCTGACGGCCCACCAGGCCGATTGACGGAATCGAGGCCACCGGGCAGGGAGAGGCCGAGGGGGGGTCTTGGCTTGACACGTGACCGGGGTCGCGCTAGCGTCTCGGCGTCAATGCTCTGGGCTCTTCGCCCGGGAGACGCCATGAGCGCCCCGCAATCGTGGGTGAGCTGCTATCTCACCGATCTCGTCCTGTCATACCTGGAGCATCACCATCCCGGGGCCCGTATCGACGTTCCCGCCCTCTTCAGGGACATCGAGGGATTCGATCCCCCTGCCGATCCGCCGGCCTTCCTCCGGGACGTGCACGGCTGGGTTCCCCTGGACGTCCTCCGGGGGCTGATCGCAGAGGCCGAGCGGATCGCGGGGCGGAAGGACGTGGCCTATCACGCGGCCCGGGAGTACTTCGAGCGCGAGCGGGGCAATCAGCTCTCCCTCTTCGAGATCATCTTCCGGGTGCTCGACGACATCCGCAGCGTGGTGATCTCCTCCCATCTCTGGGCGGCGGTTCACACCAACTACCTCCGGCTGCAGTCGTACGAGACCTCCGCGCCCGAACGGACCCTCTACATGCTCGCCCAGTACCCCGAGCAGGTGCAGCCGACGATTGCCTCCATGCATCTGGTGCGCGGCATGGCCGAGGGGTTTCCGCGCCTCTACTCGTTCTGCGAGGATCTCCGCTGCGTCGAGGAGTTTTCCCAGCTCCGGATCGAGGACGTCGTCCGGGAGTATCCCGGCTACCGGCTCCGCGCGGGGGGCGAGGTGCTGGGGGTGTACCGGGACGGGAGCGACCGACCGGTGGTGGAGGCGCGCCGGATTCCCCTGAAATCCGTGCTGATCGCGCAGTCTGGGGGAGCCGCCCAGCGGGCGGAGGGAGCCGTCGTCCCCCCCCTGCGGAGCGGGACGCTGCGGGTGCTGGCCCCCGAGGAGGAGCAAGATCCCCGGGAGGCTGCCTGCGCTCCGGTGGCCTATCGGATCGTCCGGTCTGGCACCTTGGGGGTGGGAGGGCTGGCCACCACCCTGGCGGAAGGGCAGATCTTCAACGCCCCCTACTCCCGCCTCCGGCTGGTCTGGAGCGAGCAGGATCGTCCGCAGGCCGAACCGCCCGTGGAGCAGGTGCGCCGAGAGGCCTCCGGGCTTCTGTTCGCCTTCCTGCAGCAGGTGCGGGCCACCCAGACCCGGATGGTGGAGTACAGCATCGAGCGCAGCCGGCTGCTGATGGAGAACAGCCGGCTGCGGCGCGAGGTGGAGCAGGGGTCCGGCATGGCCGGGCTCGTGGGGCAGAGCAGGCCCATGCGGGAGCTGTTCGACCTGATCCGCTCCGTGGCGCACACCGACGTGAGCGTCCTGATACAAGGAGAGACAGGCACGGGGAAGGAGCTGATCGCCCGGGCCATCCATGCGAGCAGCCCCCGGCACGCCCGCCGGTTCGTCGCCGTCAACTGCGGGGCCTTGACCGAGGCGCTCCTGCAGAGCGAGCTGTTCGGCCACGAGCGGGGAGCCTTCACCGGAGCGGAGGCCCGGCGCAAGGGGATCTTCGAGGTCGCCGACGGAGGCACCCTCTTTCTCGACGAGATCGGCGAGATCTCTCCGGCGACCCAGGTCAAGCTCCTGCGGGTTCTCCAGGACGGGGAGTTCCAGCGGGTCGGGGGGAGCGAGCCCATCCGGGTGAGCGTGCGGGTCCTCTCGGCGACGAACCAGGACCTTGCGGCCCTGGTGAAGGCCGGGCAATTCCGACAGGACCTGTACTACCGGCTCAACGCGTTTCCGGTGCGCGCGATGCCCCTCCGGGAGCGCAGCGAGGACCTCCCTCTCCTGGTCAATCACTTCCTGGAGATCGCCGCCCGCACGGTCAAGAAGAGCGTCCGCGGCGTGAGCTCCGACGCCATGTCCCTGCTGACGGCTTACCGGTGGCCCGGCAATGTCCGCGAACTGGAGCACGTGATCCAGCGGATGCTGATCGTGGCGCGCGGAGACATCCTGACGGAAGAGGATCTGCCCCCCGAGATCCGCGGCGTGCGGTCCGAGATGGGCCGGCCATCCGGCAGCCTCGCCCAGCTGGCCCGGGCGTCGGCGGCCCTGGTGGAGAAGCAGACCATCCTGAACGCCCTGACCGAGACCGGGCGCAACATCACCCGGGCGGCCAAGCTGCTGGGGGTCAGCCGCGCCACCCTCCAGACCAAGATGAAGACCTACGACCTCCGCGACCCCAAGCCATAACGGGTGACCGGACCGGTTTCGACGGCCGGTTAGCGGACGCCGTAGATCAGGCGGGGGAGCCAGAGGCTGATCTGGGGAACGTAGGTGATGATCAGGAGGGGGATCAGGCTGATCCAGACGAAGGGCAGGACGGCCGGGATCAGCCGGGTCAGGGTCCACTCCTCGTCGACGGCGGTGGTCACGAAGAGGTTCAAGCCGAAGGGGGGCGTGAACATCCCGATGGCGGTGTTGACCACCATGACGATCCCGAGGTGGAGGGGGTCCACCCCGACCTTCTGGGCGACGGGCAGGAGCAGGGGGGCCAGGATCAGGATGATGGAGGCCCCGTCGATCAGCATGCCGGCGATCAGCAGGGCGATGTTGATGAGGATGAGGACGGCGATCTGCCCCGCGCCCATGCGGACGATGGCCTCGGTCAAGACCACCGTGACCCGCTCGGCGGTGAGGATGTAGGCGAAGACCGAGGCGCCCGCCAGCAGGATCATGACCTGGGCGGTGCTGCCCGCCGACTGGATGACCACCCCCCAGAACTCCTTCAGGCTGACCTCGCGATAGACCAGGAGCGCCACCACGATGGCGTAGACGGCCGAGACGGCCGCCGCCTCGGTGGGGGTGAAGACCCCGCCGTAAATCCCTCCGATGATCAGGATGGGCATCCCCAGCCCCCACTTGGCATCCACGAAGATGGCGCGGATCTCCACCCAGGACGGCCGGGGGAGCGGGGGGATCTGGTGCCGCCTGGCGTAGACGTAGCTGTAGACCATGAAGCCGAGGCCGTAGATCGCCCCCGCGCCGAAGCCCGAGACGAAGAGCGCCCCCACCGAGGCCCCCGTCACCGCCCCGTACACGATCATGGTGATGCTGGGGGGGATGACCACGGCGAGGGAGCCGGAGGCGACGATCAGGGCGATGGCGAACGACTTCTCGTAGCCGGCCTGCACCAGGGCGGGATAGAGCAGGCCGCCCATGGCCACCACCGTGGCCGGGGCCGATCCGGAGATGGCCCCGAAGAACATGCAGGCCACCACCGTGGCCATGGCCAGGCCGCCGGGCAGGGGGCCGACCAGGGCGTTGGCCACGGCGATGATGCGCCGGGACATGCCGCCGACGCTCATCACGTTGGCCGCCAGGATGAAGAAGGGGATGGCCATCAGGGCGAACTTGTCCAGCCCGGCGAAGAGCCGCTGGACGATGGTCTCCAGGGGGATGGGCGAGTGGAGCCAGAAGGCCCCCAGGGTGGAGAGCGAGAGCACCGCGAAGATCGGGGTGGCCAGGGCCAGCAGGAGGACGAAGAGGAGGAACAGGGTGGGGACCACGCCTCACGCCTCCAGGTGCGCCCGCTTCCGGAACGGATCCGTCCCCCGGAAGTAGGCCAGGGCGGCCGCGAGGAAGCGGATGGCCATCAGGGCGCAGCCCACGGGAATGGCCGCGAAGGGGATGGCCATGGGAATCTCGGCGGCCGGCGAGAGCTGCCGGTAGTTCCAGATGGAGACGGTGAGCAGGATTCCGTAGTAGGTCATGACCAGCGTGAAGGCGCAGGTGATGGCGGCAGCCACCCCCAGCATGAACAGCTTGGCGCGCGGCGGGAGGTAGACCACCGCGATATCCATGGCGATGTGCGCCCCCCGCCGCGCCGCGATGCTGCCCCCGAGGAAGACCAGCCAGACGATGGAGTAGCGGACGACCTCCTCGGTCCAGGAGAAGGCGTAGTTGAAGAGGTAGCGCAGGAGCACTCCCTGGAAGAGGACATAGGTGGCCGCCAGGAGGATGATGCCGACGACGGCGTCCTCCAGGCGGCCGATGAGCTCGTTGAACCGCTGCCACATCGGACCGGGCCCTCCCGCCTTATTTCCGGTACTTCTCCACCTCGGCGTAGGCCTGCTTGAGGAGATCCTCGCCGATGGTCTTGGCAAACTGCTGGTGGACCGGGCGGAACGCCTTCTCGAAGGCGGCCTTCTCGGCGGGGCTGAACTCGATGATCTGGCTGCCCCCCTTCTTGATCCGCTCGATGTAGCCGGCCTCGCGGCGCGCCGTGTCCGACCGCTCGAAGCCGGCCAGCTCCCGGGCGGTGTCCCGCAGGATCTTCTGGATGTCGGCCGGCAGCCCGTCGTACACCTTCTTGCTGAAGAGGAAGGCGTAGCCCAGGAAGCCGTGGCTGGAGAGCATGGTGTACTTCTGGACCTCGTAGAACTTCATGTTGACGATGGAGACGAGCGGATTCTCCTGGGCGTCCACCACCCCCTGCTGCAGGGCGTTGTAGGTCTCGGAGAAGTCGATGGGAACGGGGTTCGCCTTCACCTGCTTGTACTGGGCGATCAAAAGGGGGCTCTCCATCACCCGCACCTTCATGCCGGCGAAGTCCTCGGGCTTGCGGATGGCCTTGTTGGCGGTCATCTGCTTGAAGCCGCTCTCCCAGAAGGAGACTCCCTTCAGACCCTTCGGCTCCAGGAGGGCCAGCAGCTTGTCGCCCACGGGACCGTCCAGGACCTTGTAGCAGATCTCCTTGCTCGGGAAGAGAAAGGGCAGGTCGGCGAGCTGGAGCTGCGGGGCGAAGCCGCCGATCTTGGCGGTGGGGGGAAGGACGATCTCCAGGGTGCCCATCTGGGCCTGCTGGACCATCTCTGGATCGGTGCCGAGCTGCTGGGCCGGGAAGACCTTGACCTCGACCTGCCCCTGGGTTTTCGCCTTGACCGTCTCGGCGAACTTCAGGGAGGCCGCATGCTGGGCGGAATCCTCGGGCATATCATGGCCGAGCTTCATGTTCCACTTGGCGGCCGCCGCGGCCCCGGAAGGGGAAAGGAGCGCCAACGCCAACGCCAGTACAGCCACGCGGTGCAGCATGAGTCTCCTCCTGGACGTCTGTCCGAACGGGTAGGCGAGAGGCCAAAGTGACGGGCCGGCAACGGCAATCAGCATCTCAGGGGTCCCGGGAACACGTCAAGGGAATAGCGACAATGGGTCGACGGAGCCGATGTTCACCCTCGACCCTCCCGCCACGGCTCCCGCACGCTCCGTGTGTGTTCCACGGCGATCCGTCCCCGCTTCACCACCGTGCGGGGCGGGGCCAGTGTGGCGGCGATCTCTGCGACGGACCGGGCCTCCCAGACCACCAGGTCGGCCTGGCAGCCGACGGCGAGGCCGTAGTCCGGCAGGCGGAGCAGCCGGGCCGGCTGGTCGGTGAGCATCCGGAGCACGTCCGCCTGCTCCGCCGCCGTTCCCATGTGGGCCCCGAGCGTGAGCAAGAATCCCATCAGGGCCAGGTTGGCGTTGCCGACGGGGGTGAAGGCGTTGCAGACGTTGTTGGTGGCGGCGGCCACCGTCACGCCGGCGGCGAGGAGGCGCTTGATCGGGGCCAGCCCCCGACGGACGCGGTGGCTGTCTTTCCGGCCCATCAGGTAGAGGTCGGTGGCCGGCAGCGTGATGACCCCGACGCCGGCCGCCTTGAGCTCTGCCGCGATCGGCTCGAGGTCGGGGGGGGCGAGGGCGCCCAGCTCGGTGCAATGCCCCAGGGCCACCCGGCCCTGCCAGCCGTGGCGCACGGTCTGCTCGGCGATGTAGCGGAGGTGGAGATGCTCCGGCTCGTCGAAGAAGTCGACGTGGAAGTCCGCATCCACACCGAACTCCCGGGCGAGACGGAAGACGATGTCGATCTGGCCGAAGGGATCCGTGTCATTGTAGGGGCAGCCGCCGATCAGGTCGGCCCCGCGGCGCAAGGCCTCGGCGAGGAGCGCTTCGGTGCCCGGCGCCTGCAGGATCCCTTCCTGGGCGAAGGCGCAGAGCTGGAGGTCGAGGGCGGGAGCGTACTCTCGCCTGAGGGGCAGGAGCGCCTCGAGGCCGTTCAGGCCGACGATGGGGTCGACCTCGACATGGCTTCGCATGGCGGTGGTGCCGCTCCGGACGGCCAGATCGAGGACGGCCCGGGCCCGCCTGCGGATGTCCTCGATCGTGAAGTTGCGCTTGGCCTCTCCCGTGATCCGGATGGCCTCGGCCAGGGTCCCCTCGCGGCTCGGGGTCCGCTCGGACAGGAGGGCCTTGTCCAGGTGGATATGGCAATCCACCAGGCCGGGCGTGACGGCGCATCCGCCGCAGGAGAGCCGCTGCGCCGCCGGCCGCTCCTGCAAGGGGCCGAGCGCCGCGATCCGGCCCCCCAGGCAGCCGATGTCGGCCGCGCGTCCGTCGGGGAGCCGGCAGTCCAAGAGCAGAAGATCAAACCCGGGCTCGAGACCTTGCCGATCCATGCGTCGCCTCCCGATCCGGAGCGCTCACGCCGCCGCCAGGGCGCCCGGGAATCCGTGGATCCTCACGACGCCTTGCGCGTCGCGAAGGCCTGCAGCGCCTGCACGAAGCAGCCGAGGGGAGCCCGCGCCACCCCCGCGCCCACCTGGCCCGTGCCGGGGACCTTCCCGGCGATCCCCGTGTTGATCATGGGGGCGATGCCGGTCTCGACCACCTTGCGGATGTCGATGCCCACGGGGGTGCCGCGCTCATCCATGGTCGGCATGCGGAAGTGCGGGTGCTCGCCCAGGCAGATCTCCGCCATCTCCTCGGTGTTGCGGATGGCGTCCTGGAGGCCGCCGGCGCCGACGAAGCGGGCCACGGCAGGGGACGCCGCCATGGCAAAGGCCCCCAGGCCGATCGTCTCGACGATGGCCGAGTCCCCCATGTCCGGATTGGCGTCGTCCTGGCTGAAGCCGGGGAAGTAGAGGCCGATCGGCATCTCCACGGGGGCGGTGAACCAGCGGTCGCCGAGCCCGGCGACGCGGATGCCGAAGTCGGTCCCGTTGCGGGCCATCGTCACCACCAGGGTCGAGTCGGCGACCCCCAGGCAGGGATCGGTCGTGGCCTTGCCGACCGCCATGGCCAGGTTCAGGAAGAACTGGTCGTTGCCGGCGACGAAGTCCGCCACGCGGGCGATGGCGCCCGTCTCCGTCCGGACCCGGGCGAGCCGCCCCATCAGGGCCCGGGCCAGCAGGCAGGAGGCGGCCATGTTCCGCTGGTGCATGTCGTCGCCCATGCGGAGCGCCTGGGCCATCAGGGAGCGGAGATCGATGCCGTCGCCGGCCCGGATGGCCTCGCCCAGGACGGGGCCGGCCTCGGTGGCCAGCCAGCGGAGGCGCTCCACGACGCTGTCGTCATTTGCCCCGAAGCGGAGGACCTTGCCGAGCCCCTCGTTGATGGCGACGTGGCCCCGGCTGCCGTGCGCGCGGTTCTCCACGACGAAGACGGGCATGGACGGGGTGATGATGCCGGTCATGGGGCCGACGGCCCCCCGATCGTGGCAGGGGCCGATGGCGACCTCGCCCCTTTCCACCAGCCTCCGGGCCTCGGCGTCGTCGGGGGCCCAGTTCTCGTAGCGGATGGCGCAGAGGATCGCCGCCTGCACGGTGGGGCAGGCCCGGTCCCAGGGGAGGGGCGGGCCGGCATGGCAGACCGTCCGATCAGGGAGGCCGAGCGCCTCTCTGGCCGGCCGGCAGTCGACGAGGAAGGGCTGGGCGCCGGTGAGGCGCTCGAGGACGGTCTGGTTGGCGGTCTTGATGCTCATGGCGTCTCCTGTGAGTCGTGGCCGTGACCCAGATAGGCCTGCACGACCATGGGGTTCTCGCGGACCTCGGCCGCCGCCCCCTCCAGGACGATCCGCCCCCGCTCCAGCACGTAGGCCCGGTCGGCCAGGGCGAGCGCCTGCGCGGCCATCTGCTCGATCAGGAGGATGGTGAGCCCGGCGGCTTTCAGGCGGCCGATGGCGTCGAAGATCTGCCGGGTCAGGACCGGCGACAGGCCGAGCGACGGCTCGTCCAGCAAGAGCACGCGGGGCCGCGCCATGAGGCCGCGGGCCAGGGCGAGCATCTGCTGCTGGCCGCCGGAGAGGCCGCCCGCGAGCTGGTCCAGCCGCTCGCGCAGAGCGGGGAAGAGGCAGAGCTGCTCCTCCAGGTCCCGCGCGATGCCGGCCGGATCCCGGCCGTCGCGCCGCGGCAAGGTTCCCAGCATAAGGTTGTCGCGCACCGTCTGGTCGCCGAAGATCGCGCGGCCTTCCGGGACCAGGATCACGCCCTGCCGGGCCACGGCGTAGGCCGGGCGGCCTCCGATGGAGAGGCCGTCCAGGGCGATCCGGCCCCCGCGCGGCGCGAGCAGCCCGGCCACCGTCTTGAGGAGCGTCGTCTTGCCGGCGCCGTTGGCGCCGACGATGGTCACCACCTCCCCCGGGCGCACGGCGAGCGAGATCCCGTGCAGCACCGAGGCGGCTCCGTAGCCGACCACGAGGTCGGCAATCTGGAGATCGCTCATCCCGCCGCTCCCAGATAGGCCTCGATCACGCCCGGATGCCGGCGCACCTCGCCGGGCGATCCCTCGGCGATGACCCGCCCGTAGTCGAGGACGGTGATCCGATCGGAGATGGCCATCACCAGGTCCATGTGGTGCTCCACCAGGATGATGGCGGGCCCGCCGTGATCCCGCAGGGCGGAAAGCTCCGCGATTAGCTCCCGGATCTCGGTGGGGCCCAGGCCGGCCGCCGGCTCGTCCAGCAGGAGCAGCGTCGGCCGGGTGGCGAGGGCACGCACGATCTCCAGCCGCCGGCGAGAGCCCGCGGGAAGGGCGTCGGCGGGACGGTCCGCCCACTCGGCAAGTCCGGCGGCGGCGAGGAGCGCGCCGCTTTCCTCTGCCAGGCGCCGCTCCCGCCGCCGCACGGCCGGCGCGCCCAGCATCGCCCCCAGCACATTCCCCAGCCTCCGCCCGGCGATCCCGACCGCGACATTCTCGGCGACCGTGAGGTCGCCGAAGAGCTGCGCCGTCTGGAAGGTCCGGGCGATGCCGAGCCGGGCGACGGCATAGGGGGGGCGGCCGCTCACGGCCTCGCGGCCCAGCCGGACCGTCCCGCTCCCGGGGCTGTAAAATCCCGAGAGGATGTTCAGGAGCGTTGTCTTGCCGGCGCCGTTCGGTCCGATGATGGCGTGGATGCCTGTGGCGGGCACCTGGACGGAAACCTCCGCCAGGGCGGCCACGCCGCCGAAGGCGATCCCGACTCCCGCCACCTCGAGCAGCGCACCGGGCTGTCCCTCCGCCGCCGGCGCGTCGGAGGGGGCGGCTGCGGGCGGGGCCGGTGCCGCGGCGAAGCCGGCCGCGCGCCTGCCCGCCAGGGCGCCGACCAGCCCGGCGGGCAGCCAGTAGATGGAGGTGAGCAGGAGCAGCCCGTACAGGATCAGTCGATAGTCGACGAGGCTGGTCAGCAGCTCCGGCAGCACGGTCAGGACCAGGCTGCCGGCCAGGGGGCCCGCCACGGTGCCGACCCCCCCGAAGAGGAGCGCCAGGAGGTAGAGGATCGAGGTCTGCAGCCCGAAGCTGTCGGGGGAGATGTAGCCGTTGAGGAAGGCGAAGAGAGCCCCGGACGCCCCCGCGAAGCCCGCGGAGATCGTGAACGCGACGATCCGGACGAAATAGGCCGAGAGGCCGAGCGATTCGGCTGCCACCTCGCTGCTGCGGACCGCGAGAAATGCGCGCCCCCAGGGGGAGGCGCGGAGGTTCCGGACCAGCCAGAGGGCACAGGCGGCCACGGCGCAGATGATGAGGTAGCCCTGCGCCAGCGTCGGCTTCGGGATGTCGAAGATGCCCCCCGGCCCCCCGGTCAGGCCGACCCATTCCACCAGCACGCCTTCCACGATGATCCCGAAGGCGATGGTCACCATGGCGAGATAGGGCCCCGAGACGCGCAGCGCCGCCCCCGCCACGACCACGCCGACTGCGGCCGCCCCCGCCACGGCCGCGAGCGCCGCCGCCGCCGGATGGAGGCCGGCACCGACCGTGAGGATCGCCGCCAGGTAGGCCCCGATGGCGCAGAACCCGGCATGCCCCAGCGAGATCTGCCCGGTGAAGCCGGTCAGGATGTTGAGACCGGCGGTGACGATGGTGAGGAGCCCGACGCTGGCCCCCACGTAGAGGTAGTAGGTGTTGGCCGTGGCGAGGGGCAGCCCGAAGACCGCGGCCGCCAGGATGATCCAGCCGATGCGACGCACTACACCCGCCTCGTGGGCCGGGAGCCGAGCAGGCCCCAGGGCCGGATGATGAGGACGAGGATCACCAGGGCGAAGCCCACGATCTCCCGCGCGCCCGTCGAGAGGTAGCCGGCCACCAGCGACTCCACCAGGCCGTAGGCGAGGCCGGCGACGATGATCCCCGGGGCCGACTCCAGCCCGCCGATGATGGCCACGGCGAAGGCCTTGAGGCCGATGATCGTCCCCATGGTGGCCGCCACGTTCAGGATGGGGGCGAGCAGCACCCCGGCGACGGCCGCCAGGACGGCCGAGAGGGCGTAGGCGGCCATCACCGCGCGGGGGATGTGGATCCCCATCAGGCTGGCGGCCTCGGCGTTCCAGGCCACCGCCTTGAGCTGCTTGCCGTAGGACGTCCGGTGGTAGAAGTACTGGACGCCCGCCACCAGGCAGAGACCCACCACCGGGATCAGCAGCTCCTGTGGGTAGAAGCCCGCGCCGCCCACCAGGATGGGCTGCTGGGTCAGCGCCGAGGGAAACGCCCGGGCGTCCTTCCCGAAGAGCAGCATGGCCGTGTTCTCGGCGATGATCCCGCAGGCGATGGTGGAGAGAAGCCAGGCCGGCGAGGCGGTGCGGAAGAAGGGGTAGACCGCGATCCGCTCGATCGCGATCCCGTAGGCGGCGAGCGCCGCCAGCGTGACGGCAAGCGAGGGGAGCAGCGGCCAGCCGAGGCCCACGTGGCAGCCATAGGCCACCACCGCCCCGGCCATCACCGCGGTGCCCTGGGCGAAGTTCATGGTGCGGCTGGTGACCCAGGTGATGTGGTATCCCAGGGCCACCAGCCCGTACATGCTCCCCAGGGCGAGTCCGGTGACGAGAAGCTGAACGAGCATCCTACTTCGTCGCCACCGGAACGATCTTTCCGCCCTTCCAGACGACCATGATGTAGTCGTCATCGGTCAGGGCGTCGTGCTGGTCCGCCGTGAAGGGCGGCTTGTAGGTCTTGATGAGGCCCGCGTAGGGGGCCTGCAGGCTCTCCAGGGCGTCCCGGACCTTGGCCCCGTCCGCGGAGCCGGCCTGGGCGACGGCGAGGGCGATCAGGTGCATGCCGTCATAGGCGTTGGCCGTGCCCACGGGGGCGATGATATCCTCGGGGCCCTTCACCCCGTACTTGTCCTTGAGGGCCTTGAGGAGGGCCTGGCCCCGCTCGTTCTGCTTGCCGAAGAAGGAGTAGGTCTGCAGGAAGGCCACCCCGTCCGAGAGGTCGCCGGTCAGCTCGGCGAACCGGCCCCCCGAGATGCCCCAGTGGGCCACCATGGGCACCGCCCAGCCGATCTTGGCCCGCGACTTCACCACCTGGGCCCCCTCGGGGGCGTTGGCCACCATGATCACCACGTCGGCCCCGGCGTTCTTCAGTCGCAGCAGCTGCGGGCTCATGTCCGGGTCGTTCCAGTTGAACTTCTCGATCCCGACGTGCTTGACCTTGCGCTCGGCAAGCCACTTGAGGAGGCCGACCTCGTTCGACTGCCCCCAGGCGGTGTTCTCCAGGAGGAGGCCCGGCTTGGTCTTCTTGAGGGTATCCAGCGCGTAGCGGGTCAGGTACCGGTCGGCGTAGTCGTCGTTGGCGGAGACCCGGAAGACGTAGTTGGGCTTCTTCCCGTTCTGGGCGATGTTGGTTCCCGCCGCCCAGGCGCCCATGTAGGGGGTCTTCAACTCGTGCCAGACGGGGACCTGCGCCAGGGCGACGGTGGTGTGCAGGCCGCCAAAGACCGCCGCGACCTTCTCCCGCTCGACCAGCTCGCGGGCGATGGTCACCCCCTTGGCCGGATTGCCCTCGTCGTCGCGGATGACCAGCTCGAGCTTCCTGCCGCCGAGGAGGCCCCCCTTGGCGTTGATCTCGTCGATGGCGATCTGGATGCCCCGCTTGATGGCCTCCCCGGAGGCGGCGGAGCCCCCGGAGACGGCCGCCGCCAGGCCGATCTTGAGGGGGGATGCGGCTGGGGCCGGCGAGGCTGCCGACAGGGAAAGTGCAACGGCACAGGCGAGAAGCAACGAACACACATACCGCATGGCTGGCCTCCTTGGCGAACGTCCACTTGCTTGGTGTTTGGAGGGATTCCCCGCGAGTGTCGGATCGGTCGTCGCGCCGCGGGGGCGGCACTCGCTACGGCGAATGCGCCCCTCTATGTATCACAACTCGGGGGCAAAGAAAACGCCCATGCGCCCCCGGGGCGCGAGGGCCGGTCCGGGAGGGGGGCTCAGCGCATCGGCAGCAGGGCAAAGATGACGGCGCTCCAGACGGAGTGCGAGACGATCACGGGGGGCAGGCTGCCGAGGCGGGCGTACATGGCCCCCCAGAAGGCTCCGGCCACCGCCGCGGCGCCGACGAGCATGAAGTTCATCGAGCTGAGGTGCACGCCCGCATAGATCGCCGTGGCCAGGATCCAGCCCGCGCCGCGGCCGAAGCGGGCCATCAGGCTTCGCTGCAGGTACCCCCGCCAGTAGATCTCCTCGCAGGGGCCGGTGACGAAGAACAGCAGCAGGGCGACGACCTCCGGAGGAGTCCCTGCTCCCTTCTGGTAGATGGCGCCGATCTGCCCTCCGGCAAAATCGAACAGGAGCATGGACACGCTCCGGCCGAGCCAGAAGATCAGGTAGAGCCCCGCGGCCGAGCCGAGCCCGAGCGCCACCGCGCGCCGGTCGAGCCGCAACGCCCCGCGGGTCTCCGGCTGCAGGAAGAGGGCGAGCGCGGCCAGCGTGGCCGCGGAGAGCGAGATCTTGATCCAGAAGGAGACCCCGCCCAGCGCGAACGCGATGAACCAGAGCACGCAGGCCAGCGCCACGGTCCCCGCCAGCGGCCCGGCCCGGAACTCCTCCCGCCTCACGCGAGCCCCCCCAGGATCAGCGAGACGACCAGCAGCAGGCCGAACACGGTATCCAGCCTGGCCGTCTGGGCGTCGGCGTCGAGCGGGATCTCCCTGGCCATCTGGCGCAACAGCTTCGCCGCCATGGGGGTCGAGAGCAGCACGAGCAGGGACCAGCGGGGGAGCGGGCCCAGCAGGGACATTCCCACCGCGACCGCATAGGCCGCCACGATCAGCCCCAGGTAGAGCCGCAGCCCCCGGCGCGGCCCGAGGAGGGTCGGCAGGGTGCGGATGCCCCTGGCCCCGTCGAAGGCGGCGTCGCGGAGGTTGTTGGCCAGCAGGACCAGGGCCACCAGCACGCCGAAGGGCACCGAGACGAGCAGGACGCCGCCGTCGATGCGCTGCCGCTGGACGAAGTAAGCCCCGGCCACCATGAGCGGGCCCCACATGAGGAAGACCGAGACCTCTCCAAGGGCCAGGTACTTGTAGCGGAGGGGGGCGGCGGTGTACAGGAGGCCGGCGGCGCAGCCGATCAGGCCGATCCAGAGCACCGTCCACCCCCGGGTCGCCGCCAGGAAGAGGCCGATCCCCGCGGCCAGGGCCCAGAGGGCATAGGCGGCCGCGCGGACCTGGCGGGGCTCCAGTCGCCCGTCCATCAGGGGGTGCGGACGGTAGCGCGCCGTGGGGACCTCCGGGCTATCCACGCCGCTCGTGACGTCGTCGTAGTCGTTGCGGAGGTTGGTCGCGGCGTGCATCAGCACGCTGCCGAGAAGGGCGAGGGCATACAGCCCCCAGGAGAAGCCGCCTCCCGGCACGGCCAGGGCGCTGCCCACGCTGACGGAGATGGCGGTCATGGTGAACGACCAGGGGCGGCTCGTCAGGATCAGCTGGCGGAAGAGATCGGCCATGGGCTGAATTCCCTCAAGGGAAACCGGCCTCTCGTGTCCCGGGTCCCGATTTCTGCCCTCATCCGGGCCCCCAGGGGTCGGCGTGGTTCCTGGCGAGAGCGGGGAAAATATACGAGGCCTGCCTGTCGATGTCAATTTTCGCCAGAGCGTTAGAGTATACAATTCGTTTTTTCCAGGGTGTTTTCTGGAGGTTTGAGGTCAGGACAGTATTCACTGCTGTCCCGACATTAACTGAGTAGATTCAATTGGCATGAGTAGATTCAATTGGCAACTGGGGTCTCCCTCCGAAACGCTGGCCGTTTACACCGATCCAGGTCCTTGTTCACATCGACTTGGGTGATTCGCGCCACGCGCCCCCGGAGGCCCATGTGGGAGAGCCTGGACCGCATCGCGCGGAGGCAGGTCTCGATGCCGCGCAGGCTCTCCCGATACGTAAGCTTGGCGAAGGCCAAACACAAGAACTGGTCGAAACATGAGAAGCCCCCCACTTCGGAGTCGCCACTGTAACGGGCCACGCAGGCGCGGAACTCGGCCAGCTGGAGAAAATCCATGACCACCACAATAATCGTTCGACTGGTATGCACGGGCGCTTCCTGGGCTGAACGGAGGTGTCCAGTGTACCTGGGAATTGAAAACGATTTTGCTCATGACGACACTCAACCCAATGCATTACAAGCATTTTCGGCAATGGCCTGACGCAACAAGCGAACAGTATTGAAAAATATCTTGACTCAATTCAAATATGTGTTAATAAAAGTTCTACATATTGAAATACAATAATGTATTTAATAAAATAAACGGTGAAAACATGAGGCGGAGACGCACAGCCATCGACGCCTATACGGCGATTAAAGACATGATCCTCACCGGGAGGCTCAGGCAGGGCAGCAGGTTGTCGGACCAGGAGTTGGCCCTGGAACTCGGGGTGAGTCGCACTCCGGTCCGCCATGCGTTGGGGAAACTAGAGCAGGAGGGATTTCTGAGTAATGTCCGGGGCCGAGGGTTCCAAATCCACGACCCGGACGCCAAGGAGGTGGCCGACCTCTACGCGCTGCGCGAAGTGCTTGAGGCGCACGCAGTCCGTTTGGCAGTTGAGCGGGTAGGACCTGTCGACCTGGTGGAGTTCGCGGAAGTCCTCGCGACCATTGAGCAGCTGCAGGCGGATCCGGCTAAGCGCGGAGAAGAGATCCGGGTAGGCCTCCGGGTCCACGAGATTCTCGCGCGCGCGAGCGGCGACGCCTTCCTTCACGACACCATGGTCCGCCTCCTCAATCGGATGCACTTCTTTATCTGGATGGAAACGATCAACGAGGACTCCCGCGCGGCGGCGGCGACGCGCCAGCAGCACAACGCGCTCATGGAGTGCCTGCGGACGAAGCAGCCGGATCACGCCGAGCAGTTAGTGCGCCAGCACATCCGAGAGGCGAAGCAGGGCATCCTTCGGATCCTTGCTGCCCGGGATGCGTTTTACCAACCCATGCAGGACGTGCGCACCGCCGCGCCAGCGGGCGTGTAGGGCGCTTTATAGTGCGGACCCGCTGCGGCTGTACTCGGCGAACCCTGCGGAGACTTCGCGCCTCCGCCGTACCGGAGGGACAACCGTATGGCATCCAAAACAGTGACTGCCCCCCAGCAGCACCTGTCGCCGGTATGGAGCCGAATCTTTGACGTACAGGTCGACCGCGGTGAGGGGGCATACCTCTACGACCTCCGAGGGAACCGTTACCTCGATTTCACCAGCGGCATCGGAGTCACCAACACCGGGCATGTCCATCCCCGGGTCGTTCGGGCCGTCCAGATGCAGGCCGCCCGGCTGCTCCACGGGCAGGCCAATATTGTCATCCACCGCCCCATGCAGGAATTGGTAACGGAATTGCTGGCAGTGGTGCCGGGACCCCTTAGTTCCTTCTTTTTCTCCAATTCGGGGGCGGAGGCCGTTGAGGCGGCGATCAAGCTGGCCCGCCACGCCACCAAACGACCCAACGTCATTGTCTTCCAGGGGGGGTTCCACGGACGAACCAGCGCCACCATGGCCATGACGACTTCCAAGGCGACTCTGCGCGCTGGCTACCAACCACTTCCAGCTGGCGTCTTCGTTGCCCCCTTTCCTTACGCCTACCGCTACGGGTGGGATGACGCAAGGACCCTGGCCTTCTGTTTGCGAGAGCTCGAATTCCTACTCAAGACGCAGACCACTCCCGACGACACTGCGGCAGTTCTCGTTGAGCCAGTGCAGGGAGAGGGAGGCTATATTGTGCCCCCAGTGGGTTTCCTTCCTGCGTTGCGCGAACTATGTGACCGGTACGGGATGCTATTGATCGCCGACGAAATTCAGTCCGGTTTCGGCCGGACAGGGCAGTGGTTCGCTGTGGACCACTGGGGGGTGGTGCCGGATATTCTCGTCATGGCAAAGGGGCTGGCATCCGGGCTTCCCCTCTCCGGCCTAGCCGCTCGCCCTGAGCACATGGCGAAGTGGCGGCCCGGCACCCATGGCGGGACGTATGGAGGGAATATTGTCGCCTGCGCAGCGGCGGTGGCGACGCTTCAGGTACTGCGCGAGGAACAACTGGTCGAGAACGCGGCGGCGATGGGGCGCCTCCTGCTGGCGCGCCTGCGCGGACTCCAGGAGACACATCCGGAGATCGGGGATGTGCGGGGGCTTGGGCTCATGATCGGGACAGAATTTACATCGCCGAAAGGCGACCCGTGGTTCGATCGGGCCCAGGCCGTGACAAGGGCGGCGCTGACACAAGGTTTGCTCCTCCTGACCTGCGGGCCGTGGGAAAACACTGTGCGCTGGATCCCACCGCTGATAATTGACGAGACGCACATCGAGGAGGCTATGGAGAAATTTATGCAGGCGCTGCGGATGGCCGGGTAAGAACCTGCGCTGGACATGGCAGACGGCGGGGAGGCCGTTGGGGGGTTGCATGGCAGGAGGGGCCTTCAGTCGACCCGGCAGGCCAGCGGATTTTTCATATAATGAGTGCGGCGGAGATGGCGAGGAGTTTCCGGTACCACACAGGGCGGCATCATTCTGTCGGTAGGGACCCGGTGGGGGATACGGTCATCTTCAGGGAGACCGCGGAAAGGATCAAGACATGAGTAGGATTCCGGAACGACATGAGCAGCGCTTAAAGCGAGACCCGAGCTCACTCATCCAGCAGGCCTATGGCGCCCCGCATATCGCCGCCGACAAAAGCAACTTTCCTCACCACCTTGCCGCAAACCGAGCCCATGTTGTAATGCTGGTCGAACGTGGTATCGTCCGGCGTGAAGACGGGCGGGCAATCCTCCGCGCCTTGGACGACCTAGAGACGCGCGGGGTCGAATCGGTGGCTCTACGCCCCGAGTTAAATGACCTATTCACCTGCATCGAGGTGCAGCTGGTCCGGGAACTGGGCGATGCGGTGGGCGGGCGGCTTCATACCGGTCGATCGCGCAACGATCTGTTCTTAACGCTCGAGCGTATGACCGATCGTGAGGCGGTCAACCGGGTTGTGGAGGCGCTGCTGCAGCTCCGGCAGACCCTTCTGGCGAAGGCGCTGGAACATGCAGACACAGTGTTCCCAGGTTATACACACCACTCCCAGCAGGCGCAACCCATCACGCTTGGCCATTTCTTTCTCAGCCACCACGACAGCCTCACCCGGGATGGGGAGCGGCTCGAGGCGGCCTATGCGCGGATCAATCGCTGTCCGCTGGGCGGGGCGGCGCTCGCCGGGACGGGGTTCCCGCTCGATCGTGAGCGGGTGGCGGAACTCCTGGGGTTCGATGGCTTGGTCGAGAACACGGCCGATGGCTGCGGGGCCCGAGACTTCCAGCTCGAACTGGGTGCTGCGCTGGCCATCGTTGGCTCGAACCTTGGGCGCCTCGCCGAGAGCCTGATTCTGTATACCACCAGCGAATTTGGCTACATCGAATTGGCGGACGAGTTTGCCTCCATCTCCAGCATCATGCCGCAGAAAAAGAACCCGGTGTCGCTGGAGATCGTCGAGGCCTTCGGGGCACGGGCCACGGGCCGCCTGGTAAGCATGCTGGCCATCCTGAAGAGCTGCACATTGGGGAACGGCCGCGAGGTCGGTTACTGTGACGGTGAGTTGGCGGCGATCGTGAGCGATATTACTTGGGCGCTCAAAATTACCGAGGGGGTTGTGGCGACCCTGCGGGTCTTCCCTGACCGTGCCTTGCGCGGATTGGCCGCCGGGCAGTCAACGGCCACAGAACTGGCGGACGTGCTGGTACGACATCATGACCTGTCTTTCCGCCAGGCCCACAACGTTATGGGTAAGGCGGTGGCCACTGTAGTGGCAGCCCCCGCAGAACAGCAGATCACTGCTGGCCTGGTCAACCGGATAGCCGCGGAGCTGCTCGGACAGTCGCTGCAGGTTACCGAGGCCGAAGTTGCGGCGGCGCTGGACCCTCGGGCGAACGTGGCGGTCCGGACTACTCGTGGAGGTCCGGCCCCCAGCGAGGTCCGCCGGATGGCGGCGGATCGGGACGAATGGCTCGGAGCGGCACGGGCTGCCCACGCCCAGCGAACCGGAGCGCTCCGCGACGCCGATCAGAGGTTACGGATGGCGGCCTCAGCGTTGTGCGAATGATTACCTTCGGCCTGCTTGTGCTCTGCGTGGTCATTTCCCAAGCAGCAATGCAAGATGCGGGAAAACGCAATGTCTGTGGGTTTACTGGAAGTGAGTCCGTTTGGCGGCAAGAATTCGCGGTACTTGACACGCCGTTAAGCTGTTGATAAGGATACAATTAGCATAGTCCCAGCATTGAGCTGCCGATAGGGCGGAACATGATTTTGGGACCGATACAGATCGATAGATCCTGCCATATCACACGGAAGGGTCGGTTCTCCACGGCCCGTACGCCTATCACAACGCACGAAGAGGCAATTCGTACTCACACCCTAGACAGTCGTCACCGAGACGATGAGATGCGTGGCACTGCACAAGCACCTCGTCGTCGTAGATCAGTTACGGGGGCATGCCTGGGCCTTGAGTTTCTTCTGACGATACCATCTCTCCTGCATTCCTGTCTTACTTTATGTTTGGCCCGCCCACCTGCAGTACTGCAGAGACATGCACGCTTGCATCTCGACAGCCCAGCGCAGGCATTTCGATTGGTTGACCGGCAGGTCCACGGACATTGTGCCGACATTCGCCGAGTGCTGCCAGTGCCGTCGCATTCCGGTGCCTCTTGAAAGAGCGGAAGCTATAGAGCGAGTAGTGTATTTGGCCTTTTGGGATATGACGCCAGAGATCGATTTCGCCGGGCAGCTATCCATATAATAGTGCACCTAGAAAGCAAACGAAAGTCCCAGACGCGCCCTGCACAACGAAACCAATGTGGGCAGGGATTCCCCAGAAAGGAGCACGGAGTGCCTACCAATGCGCAGGCCAATCTCCAAATTGAAAATGAGAATATTCGCGTTACCGAATGGCGTTTCGCGCCTGGGGCCGGGACGGGATGGCATCGACACCAATACGACTATGTTGTAGTACCGATGACCTCAGGAACACTGTTCCTAAAGGAGCCTCAGGGTGATCGCGTCGCGAGTCTCATCGCCGGTCAGGCCTATACACGGGAGGCGGGCATCGAGCATGAAGTGGTCAATACGGGACCCGGTGAAATCATTTTCGTAGAGATCGAACTTAAGCGCCCTACATGAAGGTCAATTCAGGCGTAGCGCAAACACCGTGCAGGATATCACCTAGTGGGCTTAGCTGGACGGTCTTTTCCGGGCAGATATGGTTAAGAGAAAGGAGACCGCAATGCCATCCGCAATAACCTTCCGCGACGTGACGATCAAGCCGGGAGAGAAGGCGAAGACGTACATGGCTGTGACGCAGACCCCCGGCGGCCAACCGCTCGGATTTCCTCTCATGGTTGTGAATGGCTCCCAGGATGGACCAATCCTGCTTGTCGACGGGGCAGTGCACGGAGATGAGTACGAAAGCGGCGAAGCCATTCGTACCATCTGGAGAAAACTGGATCCGAAGACCCTGCGGGGGGCCTTCGTGGGAGTCCCGGTCGTCAATGTTCCGGCGTTTGAAGCAGGTCGCCGGTCGAGCCCGGTCGATGGGATCAACATGAATCGAATATTCCCAGGGAAGCTGGACGGTTTTCAAACCGAACAGCTCGGGTACTATTTCTTTAATGAGATTTTGAAGAAATGTGACCTAGTAGTCGATATGCACGGAGGCGGTGTCGCACTAGCCATATCGCCAACGGTGATCTATCGCGAAATCGGTAGCGATGAACTTCAAGAAAAAGCGAAGGAACTTGCCTATGCCTCAGGTGTCGACCTTGTATGGAAAGGAGGTGGCAAGTGGGGAGGGGGAATCAACGTTGAGGGGATGCGGGCCGGGAAGCCAACCATTACGGTTGAACTGGGAGGAGAGGGTCGGTGTCTGAATCAGTACGTCGACGCCCAGCAGAAAGCCATCGAGAACATCATGATGCACTACAAGATGATTCCCGGAACACCCGATCTGCCCAAGGAAAGAATCATAGCGCCAGGAAGTTTTGAATTCAGCACGAAGGGTGGTTTGTTCCGGACGAAAAAGCAGCTTCGAGACCGCGTCAAGAAGGGTGAGTTGATTGCCACGATATCAGATCTGTTTGGCGAGGTCGTTGAAGAGGTCAAGGCCCCCCATGACGGGATCATTGTTTCCCAGCGTAC
The DNA here is from genome assembly GCA_002423365.1 of Desulfuromonadaceae bacterium UBA6124. Classification (GTDB taxonomy): domain Bacteria; phylum Desulfobacterota; class Desulfuromonadia; order Desulfuromonadales; family Trichloromonadaceae; genus Trichloromonas. Next base: position 22,724 of record DIVU01000116.1, read on the forward strand.
ATTCCCGACGATTCATGCCGGCGAGTGGACGGTCTATGTAGGCACCTATAGCGTGGAAAAGGCGTGAACTCCCATTTTGCTCTCAACATGCATTGCGTGAGATGACGTTGGCGCCAGGCAAAACCGTGCCGTTTGACGGGAGTTAATGTAATTTAAGCAAGGGCCTGTGAAGGGAGTACGTCATGCAAAAAACGCGTGCCGCAGGACACTCAGGTTGGATGGCTGCGTTAATTGGTGCGATTTCGCTGGCTCTTGTCCTCGCTGGGTCCTCGGTCGGGGCAGGAAGCCAGACTACCTTGCGATTTGCGACGCTGCAGGGACCAGCCAATCCCATGATCATCGAACTAAACAAGGCACTTGCCGATATTACGAAGCAAACTGACGGAGAAGTCAAATTCCAGATGCACTATGGGACAGAGGCCGGATATAAGGCCAGAGAGTTCTTGGGGGTGCTAAAACGAGGCTTGCTCGATTCGGCACTGGTGGCAACAAGCGCGGCGGCTTTTGACTATCCATGGCTTGCGGTTAGCGGTATCCCGTTCCTGAGTCCCGATTTGAAAACCAGAGAAGTGATTATGGACGTACTGCGGCCAATGTTCGAAGAATTCTCCCAGCAGCAGGGGGTGGTTCCCCTTGCCTATCCGCTCCATGTCGATTCGTTCCTGGTGATTTATTCCCGGCAGAAACTTGAAACTCTCGCCGATATCAAGGGGAAGCTGATCCGGGTGTACGATCCGAACTCGATCGCCGTGATCAAGGGGCTGGGGGCAGTGCCGGTGGATCTGCAGAAAAGCGAAATCTACCTTGCTTTGCAAAAGGGCACGATCGACGGAGCGTATACCGGGACGACCTCGGTCGAAGAGCTGCTCTTCCACGAGGTCTGCAAATACGAGACGGTCATTACGCCGCTGTTAAATCCGAACATTGTCGGGATCAGCAAGATTGCCTGGGATAAGCTGTCCCAGAAGAACCGTGATGCGATGGTCAGCGTGATGAAGAAGTGGGACAAGGAGTATATGGACCACGTCAATTCCGCGGCCTCCGAGAAAGAGGCGTTCCGGTATGCCATCGAGCGAGGAATGAACATCGTTCAGCCGGGTGAAGATATGAAGAAACTGTTCCCTGTTATCAAGGAGGATACTATCAAAGCGTTCCTTTCCAAGGGTGGATCCCAGGGCAAGCGCGCACTAGATTCCATCAACGCGATGCTTGCCAAGTCGAAGTGACTATGAACCGGTCTTCACCGACGTACGAACAAAAGTGAGACTAACGGCGAGGGTCGTGAATGAGGTAGCGTGAATGGTCTGAAGTGCTTACCCCGTGCGCCGGGCGGGCCATCTTTGGATGATTGATCGCAAGCCCAGAGGAGGGCCCGCCCGGCATTTGCATGGTGACGCGTGGAGCGATGCGAACTGGCAAGGGATGCATTCCGCCTGATGTGAGATCGTCGCTGGAGAGAGAGCATGAAAATGTGGCATGGAGTAAAGGTGGGCCTGGCATGCGTACTCCGCTTTTGCGAGCGCGTGTGTTGGGCGGTCATGCTCGGGTGGGTAGCAGTGATGACCATCGGTACCATCATGAGATACATCTTCAAAAAACCAATGATATTCCAGGTGGAGGTCGTATCGCTCGGCCTCGTCATATTTGCTGCCTTTAGTTTTGCGCCGGTGTTTGCCCATAGGGAACACATTAGAGTTGATATGCTCACAAGGCATCTCCCTGCCAGGTATCAAAAAATGCTCGTCATCATAACAGAGTGTATATTCGTGCTTTTCTGCCTCATCATCATCTACAGCACCTTCGAATTGGTGACACACGCAATAGAAGTTGGAAGCAGAAGCGAGATTTCCGATATCCCACTGCTTCCATTCATTTTGTGTATTCCTATCGGCTTTGCCGTATTAATCGTTACCTTGATTGTTGATTTATGTGAACATCTGCGTGCATATCTGATCAACGCGGAAACTGATCATTCCGGAGAGAGATAATGGCCACCGCGACAGTCGGGCTCCTGATAGGCTCCATCGTCATATTGCTGCTGGCGAGCGGGTTGTGGATCGGCGCTGCCTTGGGAATATCTGGAACTCTCGCGTACTATTTGTACGGTGGACCAAGGGCCGTTGGCGCAGTCGGGTACATCACGTTCAATTCTTTGACAAGTTATGATTTCGCCGCCCTGTCCCTTTTCATCTTCATGGCGACTATTCTCGCTAATTGCGGGGTCACAAAACGAATATACGCTGGGAGTGCGGCATTGTTTGCCAGGCTTCCTGGCGGATTGTTGCATGCGAACGTATTTGGGTGCGCACTCTTTGCGGCGATATGCGGCTCTACGGCTGCGACGTGTGCCGCCATGAGCACCATCGCGTTGCCGGAGCTCGAGAAGCGCAACTATCCAAGGACCCAATCGCTCGGCTCCTTGGCTGCCTCTGGAACGCTGGGCCCGATGATTCCGCCAAGCCTTGGATTCATTCTGTACGGCGTATTGACCGAAACATCGATTGGCAAGCTTTTCATGGCTGGCATCATTCCAGGGATAATATTGGCTGGATTATTCATGACCTACATATTGATTCGGTCCATCCTTAGCGGCGACGTACCGAGAGAAGAGCGAAAAAGTGCGGCTGAGACCGCCAGGGACCTATTTTCGATATGGCCGGTGTTCGTCTTATTTCTCCTGGTGTTGGGGAGTATCTATTTTGGTATATGCACTGCGGTGGAAGCGGCGGCACTGGGTTGCGCAGGCGCATTGTTGGTGGCAGCGTTTTTCAACGCACTTAATCGGGATAACCTTGTCATGGCGCTGAAACAGGGCACGAACATTGCGGCACTGATATTCTTTGTACTCCTCGGCGGGATGATCCTCGGCCATGGCTTGTCTAATTACGGCGTTCCCCAATATCTAGTCAAATTGGTGACAGAGGCATCGCTGTCACACTACGAGCTGTTGGCTGTGCTGACGGTTTTCTACATCATCCTCGGCTGTTTCTTGGACGGAGCGGCCATCTTGGTAATCACCTTGCCCCTCGTGTTCCCCGTGATCAATGCCGTTGGGATCGACCGGATATGGTTTGGCGTTATTATGGTCCTGTTCACTGAAATCGCTGCCATTACACCACCCGTCGGGGTCAATCTCTTTGTGATGCAAGGGATCACAAAACTCCCCTTGGAACACATCATTCGAGGGGTGATCCCTTATATCTTCTTGCTCTTGGCGCTCGAAATGATTTTAATCATGTATCCCGGCGTTGCGACCTTTCTACCCAGCATGATGTTCTGACAGAACATTCCGCAACCGGTGCTGGAGAAGAACGGCAAGGCCTGAGAAGATTGTCACGCTCCGTGAAAATACGGAGCGCGGCGATCAGCAGGTTGGGGGGTAACAAGATACGCGCAACTCGCCTCGCCTGATGGGGGCGGAGCGGGCGAAGGGGGACAGGAATGAGCGAGCATGTTGCGGAAGTCTATCGAAAGAAAGGCATTCGGTTGAACTCAGAGATGTCTCCCCTACTGTATAAATATTTCTATGCCCCAATGAAAGGAAAAGCCTGGAAAGGCTTTCACATGTTCGATAAAGCGCATACCGTGATGCTGGCAGAGGAGGGGATTATTCCCAGGCAATCAGGCGTCGCCATCCTGCGCGCCTTGAGGAAGATGGAAGCCGAAGGGGTCGAGGGTGTCCGGGAGAAACTCGGCGGACACATGCACTGCGGGGAAGCCTACGTCACGGCTGCTGTGGGTCCCGAGTTGGCAGGCTGGATCCACGCCGGTCGGAGCTCCGGCGATCTGCAGGCCGTTGGAGCGCGTGTTGATACGCGCGACTTCGTCATTGCTTTCATGAAAGGCCTCATTCGGCTGCGACGCGCCATGCTGCTCAGGGCCAAGGAGACCGTCGATCTTGTCATGCCGGGCTACACTCACTTGCAACACGCAGAGCCCATCACTTTTGCTTTTTACATGCTCTCCTTCGTGCATCAACTGGAGCGCGACTTTGAGCGATATGACGAAGCTTACCGGCGCATCAATGTTAGTCCAGCGGGGTGCGCCATCCTGACAACGACCGACTTTCCCATCAACCGGAGGCGGACGCAGGAGCTGATGGGCTTCGACGGCCTCATGACGAACGCCAAAGATGCTATCTGGACAATGGATTATATCCTCGAATGCCTCGGCGCAATTACCTGTACGGCGGGAAATCTGACCCGACTTGCAGATGACCTGTGTATCTGGCATTCCTCAGAGTTTTCGCTGGCCGAAATACCGGATGAATTCTGTGGCACGAGCAGTATCATGCCCCAAAAGAAAAACCCCTATGGGACCGAGGCGGTACGGGGCCTCTGCGGAGACGTTGTGGGCAGCTTCATGGCATTTTTCGCACAGACCAACCACCAGTCAGATTCCTGTGAAATGCTCACCATGGCACCGCTCTGTCTCTACCAGGCTGCCGAGAAGTGTTTGGCGGCGCTGCAGATCTTGGACGGAGTCGTGCGTGGACTAAAACTAAACAAAACAATCATGGCCGAGCGGGCTGGCATGTTCTGGGCGCAGGCGACCTCCCTAGCAAACGCATTGGTCAAAGAGCGGCAGCTGCCGTTTCGCACCGCCCACCAAGTTATCGGCGTTCTTGTACGCATGGCCTACGACCGCGGCCTGGCACCATTGGAGGTGACCGTGGAATTACTTGATGAGGCTGCGCGAGAAGTGATAGGGCGGACGATCGGCTTGGAAGTGCAACGTTTGCGGGAATGCCTTGACCCTGCGGGAATCGTTCGGAGCAAGACCCCGGTCGGCGGCACCGCCCCCGAGAGGGTAGAGGAGGATCTGCGCAGCCGCCTTGACCGTCTGGTCGAGGACGAACGGGTCGCCAGCAACCTCGAGTCGCGGCTCGCAGGCGCGGAACGAGCCTTGGAGGCTGCCATCGACGCAGTGCTGGCGTCGCCCGCACCCGCCGCCTGACGGCAAGATAAAGGAGCGCTCTGCCGACAACTACCGCGAGACAACTGATTCGATGGCCGCGCTCCGATGGTGGCGCAGAGCTTCCGAGACGGAGTCGCGGCCGCTCGAATGTTCCGGCGGCTGGACGCGGTCGGATGAACGCAGTGGCGGCTGAGTTGACCAGGGATTGCGGCCGCCAGTGGACAAATCCGTGACCTGAACTCCCGCCCTGTTATATGCTGCGGCGAGGAGTGGCGTGGAGGGGTCGCGCCAGAATGGGAGGGACGTAAGATGAGGGAGGGCGCGGAACCTACCCGAATTGAATTGGATTTGCTGGGAGAAGTAAGGGTTCCCGCCACGGCACTCTATGGGGCACAGACCGCGAGAGCTGTTCAGAACTTTCCCGCCACCAACCACCGAACAATTGGCGGCTTCCCTCACCTCATACGTGCGCTACTCCAAATCAAGGAATCGGCCGCGAGAACAAACCAGGCAATTGAGGCGTTACCGAGCAGCGTGGCCAAGGCGATCATTCTAGCTGCGGAACAGCTGCGAGTAAGCCTTCCCGCGGACCAGTTTCCGGTACATTGCCTGCATGGAGGCGGGGGCACCTCGGCGAACATGAACGCCAACGAAAACCTGGCCAACCTGGGTGAGGAGATCCTAGGGGGCAGACGGGGAGAGTACCGGCTTGTTCACCCAAATGACCATGTGAATCTGCATCAGTCCACCAACGATGTGTACCCCACTGCATGCCACATGGCCGTTATATCCCAATGGGGGTTGCTATCCGGCTGCCTAGGGCGCCTTACTCAGGCTTTTATGCATCTCGCAGATGTGCACCGGGCGCAAGTGCGGCTGGCACGAACCTGTTTTCAGGACGCCGTCGACGTGCGGTATGCTGATTACTTTGGAGGCATGGCGTGCCAGATGGAGCGCCTCGCATGTCGTTTGGACGAAGCGATTGGCAGACTGTACGAGGTCAATCTTGGCGGGACAATTTGCGGTCGGCTCGAAGATGTGCCACAGGCATACCTTCAGCGGATCATCCCCGCGCTTGCGTCGGTTACCAAGGATCCGCGGTACCACCGGACAGACAACCTTTTCGATGGCGCCCAGAACCCGGACGCCATGGTTGCAGTCTCAGCTGGGCTGGACCTTCTGGCGCGAAGCCTGATCAAAATTGCATCGGATTTTCGTATCCTGAGTTCTGGACCGGAAGCCGGGTTGGGTGAGATCAGCTTGCCGGCTGCACAGCCTGGTTCGTCCATCATGCCGGGCAAGGTGAACCCCGTGATCCCCGAATTCCTCATCCAGATCGGTTTCCGGGTCATCGGGAATCACGCGATGTGTGCTGCCGGTCTGGATCACGGCGAGCTCGATCTCAACGTGTGGGAGAGCAGCATGCTGTTTCCCACCCTGGAGTCGATGGAGCTCCTGGAGAGCGGGGTCGAGACCTTCACGAGCCGGTGCGTGCTTGGCATATATCCGAATCCTGAGACCAACTCTCGCCATGCCCGCACACTCATCCCCCGGCTCACAAGGCTATCGCGGAAATATGGCTACCAACGGGTCACCGCAGTCTGCAAGCAGGCAACGGGGGATCCGGCAGCCATGAGAGCGCTCCTAGATCAATACTTTCCGGAGTCCAATCAAGGATCGCCGTCCCCCGACTAGCCTGCAGCGCAGGCGTGCAAATCGGCGCGATTTGGAGTCCCTGTACTACGCAGATACGGTGCAAGCCTTACACTGCAACCGCGGGACGGACTGGAGAAGGCGCTCACGGGCCGGGTCGCGGAGATCTATCGGGTCGGGGACTGCTGCCAGGCGATCGGCAATGCGCTGACGGCCATTCATGGCGCCTACGCGCTGGCCCAGCGGATTTAAAGACCGGGAAGACAGCCGAAGACGGCCCGGCTCGGGCAGATAGCGGTCCGCTCGAGCCGGGCCGACGCAGTGCGGCTTCCCGCATCACGCGCTCACTTGACCGGTCTGGCGTTGAGGGGCACGGTCAGGGCGCCCGTCGGCATCAGGGTGATCGTGGGCGCAGGACCCAGCTTCTTGAAGGCCATGGCCAGCGCCTCCTCGATGGTCCCGGCCGGCGTGAACAGCAGCAGCCTGGAGAAGTCGGGGTCCATGCGGGAGACCAGGATGAACTCCGCCTTCTTCATCAGCCGGGTCACCGCATAGGCCTTGTGCGCGCCGATCTCGAACTTCGCCCGCAGGGAGGCCTCGACCCGCTCCGGGGTCCGGCACTCCCGCATCGTCGCTTCGTAGTGGGCGGAGCCGGACCCTTCGCGGCATTCGCCCAGCATGATGACCACCCCCCCGTCTCTGACCGCGCACCAGGCGTTGTCCATCGTCTTCTGCATCTGGTAGACGTTGATGTCCTTCGGGTAGCCGCCGCAGGAGACGATGACGAGGTCCGCCTCCTGCTTCACCTGTGCCCCGTACACCTGATCGACGAACGCGCAGGCCTGCCTGTGGGCCGAGATGTAGTCGCCGGCGAAGACCTTGAGGAACCGCTTCTCGTCGTCGAGCACGACGTTGAGCAGGAACGAGGGGCGGCACATCTCGACCCCCTCGATCTGGTCGAGATAGACGGGATTTCCGTCGAGGCGGCCGATGACGGCATTGGGGTCGAACATCATGCTGTGGTTGTGGCGGATGGTCTCGTAGGCGGCCACGCCGGGCAACATCGCCTTGCGCCCCCCGCCGAAGCCGGCGAAGAAGTGGTGGACGATGCTGCCCGTGCAGATGATATGGTCGGCCTCGGTCACGAGCCGGTTGAACCCGACCTTCGTCCCCCGGGAGGTCGTCCCGAAGAACCGGAACTGTGTCTCGTCGTAGCAGTCGGTGTTATACATCGGGACGCGGGCCGCGACCGCGGCGCCGACCTCCTCCGCCATCTCGGCCTCCGTCATCGCCCGGTGCGTGCCGAGCGAGAAGACGATGCGCATGCTGGCGTCGGGGATCCCCGCGGCGTTCAGCTCGTCCAGCAGGATCGGCATGAAGACGTAGCTGCGGGCGATCCGGGTCGGATCGTTCACGATGAAGGCGACGGTCTGGCCGGGCCTGACGATCTGTCGCAGCGGCGGCGAGTCGATCGGGTTGCGGATGGCCTCCCGGATGGCTGACGCCGGATCGGGAATCTCCGGAAACCGCTTGATCGCGAGCTCGTCCAGCACCAGCGCCGGGTCGAGGGAGAACGCCACTTCGCCGCTGCCATACCGGAACCTGTACTCTTTCATCCCGTGCGTCCTTTCAATTCGCCGGCCGCGGCCCGCGAATTCACCGACGAACTTCAGGGACAGAACACTAGCAGGTTACTGAAAAACTTGATTATAGACAGGCTGCTCAAAAAGGTCCAGATGCAAGGCGGTGCGTGAAGGGCCGAGCGAGGCGTACTGAGGTACGCCGCAGCGAGTGCCCAAGCGCGCCAACGCGGCAGATGGGCCTTTTTGAGCAGCCTGCTAGAATGCCGCCACGACCCCGTCGCCGCGGGGGTCGGCGGCGCCCTCCAGCAGCCCCGAGGGGTGCCGGGCGATGGCGCCGGCGTGGCCCATCACGTCGGTGAAGTCGGCCACCGGCTCCACGTCGTGCCCGGCCTGACGGAGGGCCCGCACCACGGCCGGGTCCACCCGCCCCTCGATCTTCAGGTTGGTGCTGGTGGCCCCCCACGTCCGCCCCAGCAGGAAGCGCGGAGCGGTGACGGCCGCCTGCAGCTCCTGGCCGAACAGGACGTGGCGGGCGAAGAGGGCGGCCTGGGTCTGCGGCTGGCCTTCCCCCCCCATGGTGCCGTAGACCATGGTTCGCCCGTCGGCGAGCCGGGCCATGGCGGGATTCAGGGTGTGGAAGGGCTTCCGCCCTGGACGGAGCGCGTTCAAAGCGTTCTCCGCCAGGGAGAAGCTGACCCCCCGGTTCTGCCAGAGCACGCCCGTCCCGGGCAGGACCACGCCGGAGCCGAATTCCCAGTAGATGCTCTGGATCAGGCTGACGGCCCGGCCCTCGCCGTCGATCACCCCCAGCCAGACCGTGTCCCCGGCCTCCGCGGGGTGCGGCCAGGGGGCGGCGCGCTCGCGGTGCACCGCCGCTGCCATCCGGTCGAGGGCGGCGGCGGTCAGGTGGGCGGCGGGATCCTCGGTCATGTAGACCGGGTCGGTGACGATCCGGTCGCGCACCCGGAAGGCTTGCTTGACCGACTCGACGAGGCCGTGGAAGAAGGGGAACCCTTCCGCCTCGGCCACGCCGAGGCGGTCGAAGACTCCCAGGATGATGAGCGAGGCCAGGCCCTGGGTCGGCGGGGCCACGTTATAGATCGTCCCGGCGCGCAGGACCGCGGAGAGGGGGGCGGTCTCCACCGCGCGGTGGGCGCGAAGATCGGCCGCGGTCACCGGGCTGCCGAGGCGCTGGAGGTCGGCCGCACTGGCGGCGCCGATCTCGCCGCGGTAGAAGTCGTCCAGCCCGGCTTTTCCCAGGCGCTCCAGCGTGTCGGCCAGCCGGGGCTGGCGGAAGAGAGCGCCGGCGGCGGGCGGCGTTCCGCCCGGCAGGAAGACGTCGGCGAAGCCGGGGACCTCGCGTAGCTCGGCCAGCTTGGCGGCGGTGTAGCGGTGCTGGCTCACCGTCGCGGGGACCCCCTGCCGCCCGTAGTGGATCGCATCCCCCAGAAGGCGCTTCAGGGAGAGACATCCCCCCCATCGCCCGCTCACCTGCAGGGCGGCCTCCCAGCCGGAGATCGCCCCCGCCACCGTGAGGGCGGCCAGCGGCCCGCGCGACGGCATGGCCTGGTGGCCCTGGGCCCGGTACATCTCTGGGGTGGCCTGCCCGCCGGCGGATCCGCAGGCCAGGATGGAGACCGGCGGCTGCCCCGGCTCGGCGATCAGCCAGAAGTTGTCGCCGCCGATACTGTTCATGTGGGGATAGACCACGGCCACGGCGGCGGCGGCGGCCACCATGGCCTCGACGGCGTTTCCTCCCTCGCGCAGCACGGCCAGGCCCGCCTGGGCCGCCAGGTGGTGGGGGGCGACGACCATGCCTCGGGTGGCTCTCGGCGTCTGCAGCATGCGGCATCCTTTCGCGAAGAATCGAGGAGCATCGGCGCTCTTTGCCCGGAGATGGCGGCGCCGAGACGCTGGTGCATGGAGCATCGCCGAAGGCTCGCCCGGCTGTCAAGCCCGGAAATCGCCGCCGGGATCCCGGGGGGGGCTCCGCCCCGAGATTCCGGTTGTCAGCCCCCCCGATGCGCTTGTACGATGCAGCGACGGTCCCGCTCCGACAGACGCGAGGCCGGGTGCGGGCAAAAGGAGGCGGATGTGCGAGGACGATTCGGACGCACCGTGATGATCGGCGCCCTGGTGCTGCTGCTGGCCGGCTGCGCAGGCGCCGGGCAGCAGGCAGGGCAACAACAGGTCGGAACGCAAAAGGAGAAAGCCGTGGAAGGAGCGCAGCCGTTGTACGCGACGCTGAAGACCAGCATGGGTCCCATCGTGATTCGCCTGTTCGAGGACAAGGTCCCGAACACGGTGGCCAACTTCGTCGGCCTGGCCGAGGGGACCAAGGAGTGGACCGACCCGCAGACGGGCCAGAAGGTGAAGCGGCCCCTCTACCGCGGGACGATCTTTCACCGGGTGATCCCCGGCTTCATGATCCAGGGAGGGGATCCAATCGGGCGCGGGACGGGCGGTCCCGGCTACCGCTTCGCCGACGAGTTTCACAAGGATCTCCGGCACAGCAAGCCGGGGATCCTGTCCATGGCCAACGCCGGCCCCAACACAAACGGGTCGCAGTTCTTCATCACGTACAGCCCCCAGCCACATCTCGATGGGAAGCACACGGTGTTCGGTAAGCTCGTCGCAGGGATGGATGTGCTGCTGCAGATCAAGCAGGGTGACGCGATCAAGACGATACGCATCACCGAGTCTTAGCGATTGGACTCCGGCTCGCACGCGTCGCAAGCCACGAACGATAGGCGCCAGACGTGCGCCCAGGCGACTGCGGCGGAATTGACGCTGTGAGAGGCTCCGTGGTACCTTCGGCTGCGGGGCGGGCCATCGCCCCACGCTACGAAAGGAGGCGTGATCACCATGTCGATACCGTGGCTTATGGGCAAGGCTCAGACCGTGCAGGGACCGATCGACGGCACTGAACTGGGCGTTACGCTCGCGCACGAGCACGTGCTGATGGACGGGAGCGCCCTTTATGCGGAGCCCTCCGCTTCGTCCGACAAGGGCAGGGCATTCAGACCGGTCGACTGGGACGTGCTGGGATGGCTCAGGTATCACCCATTCGAGAACGTGGACAACCTGCGCCTCCTGGACGAGGACACGATGACGCAGGAGGTGATGCAGTTCAAGGCGGCCGGTGGCCGCACGATCGTCGATCAGGGCAACAATGGCCTCGGCCGCGACGTCAACGCGCTGGCACGCATCTCGCGCATTACCGGACTCAACATCATCATGGGGTCGGGCTACTACACCGCCAATTCGTTGAACCCGGCGGTGTTCTCCAAGACCGTTGACGAGATCGCCGGGGAGATAGTGCGTGACATCACCGAAGGCGTGGGGCTCACCGGCATCAAGTCGGGCCTCATCGGCGAGATCGGCACCTCCTGGCCCATCCACGAGTTCGAGAAGAAGTCGCTCCTCGCCGCCGTGAAGGCACAGAGGGAAACCGGAGCGCCGATCAACGTGCATCCGGGTCGCCATCCTCTCGGCCCCATCACTGCCGCGAAGATACTGCTCGATGCTGGCGCCGATATGAGCCGCGTGGCCTTCAGCCACATCGACGGCCGCGTCCGCACCCATGAAGGCCGGATGGAACTGGCCCGCCTCGGATGCTACCTCGAGTACGATCTCTTTGGCTACGAGGGGCATTTCCCCGTCTTTGCAGGGTCGGATCCGATCGACCTCCCCAATGACACCACGAGGATCTATGAGATCCGTGATCTCCTGGAAGCGGGCTATCTCGACCGCGTCCTCATCTCGCATGATATCGTCTGCAAGACGAAGCTCGTCCGCTACGGCGGATGGGGCTACGCCCACATCTCGAACTACGTGGTTCCCATGATGCTCAAGCGCGGGCTCAGCCGCGAGGTGGTCGACACCATCATGATCGAGAACCCTCGCCGCTTCTTCAGCTTCGTGTAGAGAATCCGGCCAACGACGGAGAGGCTTCAGCTCGGATGAAGTCTCTCCGTCTCACTTTGCGCCGCAGGGCGCACCTCGGTGCGCCTCCCGCCTATTGGTCCTGACAAATTGGTACTGGCTGCGTTTCTGCTTATGGATGCCCTGATGGTGGCGGACACCGGAACGCGAGGGCTTGTGTATACTGGAGGGCAGTCGTAATGACCCGGGATTGCGAGGCATGGAGCCGGAACCTACACGCGCCGAAAGCCGCAGCGACCAGCGAAAGGAAGAGCGCCTCGCAGCCCTCTTCGATTCATGCTACCCCCGCCTGGCCCGCTACGCGTACGCGCGCATCGGTGACCGCACTGAAGCCGAGGATGTGGCGTCGGACGTCTTCGTTCGCGCGCTCGAATCCATCGACTCATACCAGGAGCGAGGTCTGCCGATGGAGGCTTGGCTCTTCCGCATCGCCCACAACCTCGTGGTGGACCACCTTCGGCGCGCCGGACGCTTCGAGCGAGGCGATGAAGACACCGAGTCACTGCCCGATTCCCCGGACCCCGCACGGATCGCCGAGGAGCGCATCCTGATGTCACACGTGCGGTCCGCCATGCAGCGTCTCACGCCCGACCAGCGTGAGGTCGTTTCGCTGCGATTCTACGGCGGACTCAGTTCCCGTGAGGTCGCCGGTGTTCTTCACAAGAGCGATGGGGCGGTGAGGGAGATGCAGAGGGCTGCCATGGAGAAGCTGCGAAGCTTGCTCGCGCAGTGAACTATCATGAACCTTCAGAACGAGTTTGACCGGGTGCTGGACTCCTGCCTCGACCGCATGGCGGGGGGAGAGCCTGCAGCCCGCTGCCTGGCCGACTACCCGCAGTTCGCGCAGCGGCTGGAGCCGCTGCTGCGCGTCGCCTGCATCTCGCGTGACGCCGGCGACTTCGCGCCGTCCGCGGCCGCGATGGCCGGTGCACGCGCACGGCTGCGGCTCGCATCGGCGCGAAGAAGCCACGTNNGTCAGCCTGGGTTGCTCGACCGGCTGCTCGCCCGCCCGCTTCCGTTGGCGGCGATCGCCTCGTTCGCGGTCATCGCCCTGACGGTTCTTCTGGTCGCGCTGCCACTCTCAAACGGCCCGGCGGAGGTCCCGCCTGATGCACCGGTCCCGACGGGAACGGCGCTCCCACCGACCGCCAGTCCCACCACACCACCGGCCGAGCCGTCGACGCCGCCTTCCACCTCCGTGCCGGGAGAGCCGGCCGCACCTGACGGGACGGACGAGCCGATCCCCACACCTGACACGATAGAGG
>DIVU01000147.1:0-5035 GCA_002423365.1 Desulfuromonadaceae bacterium UBA6124
ATCATTTTTTACCGGACAGTAGTGGTTGTAACAGTTAAATCAGCCCGTAGCCCTTCATCACGCTCTTGAGCTTTTCCAGGGTGGTCGGCTGCATGTCGACCAGCGGCAGACGCACGGTGGCGCCGCACTTGCCCATGAGGCTGGCGGCGGTTTTGACCGGCACCGGGTTGGACTCGATAAACATGGTGTTGTGGATTTCCAGCAGCTTGAGGTGCATCTTGCGGGCGTCGTCCCAGCGTCCTTCCTGGATGGCGACGACCATCTCCTTGACTTCTTTCGGCATGATGTTGGCGGTGACCGAGATCACCCCTTTGGCGCCGCAAGCCATCAGCGGCAGGGTCAGGAAGTCGTCGCCGGAGAGGACGTCGATCTTGTCGCCGGCGGCGAAGAGGATTTCACCGGCCTGGGTGAGGTTGCCCGAGGCTTCCTTGATCGCCACGATGTTGGAAAATTCGGCGAGGCGGATGGTGGTCCTGGCTTCCATGTTCATGCCGGTGCGGCCGGGGACGTTGTAGAGCACCTGGGGCAGGGCGACACTTTCCGCGATCTTCTTGTAATGCTGGTAGAGGCCTTCCTGGGAGGGCTTGTTGTAGTAGGGGGAGACCAGTAGCACGGCGTCGGCCCCCATCTTTTTCGCATGCAGGCTCATTTCAATGGCTTCGGTGGTGCTGTTGGAGCCGGTGCCGGCGATGACCGGAACGCGTTTGTTCACCTGCTCGATGCAGATCTGGATGACCCGGTCGTGTTCCTCGTAGTCGAGGGTGGCCGACTCGCCGGTCGTTCCGCAGGGGACGATGACGTCGGTGCCGTTTTCGAGTTGGAACTCGATGAGCTGACGGTATTTTTCCTCATCCACCCGACCGTCGGGGGTGAAGGGGGTGATGATGGCGACCATCGAACCTTTGAACATGGTTTCCTCCGGAATGTAAGTTGTGCCAATCGAGAGATATGGGGCGATGCGAATTTATAAAACAGGATTTTCTACGTCACGCCTCGACCGGCCAATACTGTACTTCTGAGCCGGCGAGGAGGGTATAACTAGCACATCCTGCATGCAAAGTCAAAAAACCGCCAGGGTCTTACTGGCCGACGCGGGGCGTGACTTCGATGGATTGAGAGGCTTCGCTTTCGACCAGAGTTTGGTTGAGCCGGACAATGACACGCAGGCTGTAGCTGTATGTGACATCGTTTTGCAGGCCGAAATCTTCATGCCGGGTCTCAGTCAGCGGGGTGCTGTTGACCGGCAGTGAGGTCGGCTCTTCTCCGGGGGCGAGGCGATAGAGATTGTAGCCGACGAGTTCGGCGGCGGCGGGAAGCTCCGGCGTCTGCCATAAGAGGCGCGCCATGCGGTCGTGACCACTGACTTCCTGCCAGAGGGGACCGGCTACGGCCGGGAGAAAGGGACGGCGGACGATGGCCGGCTCGCCTTCGCGATTCTTCGTGGTGTAAGGGGTCACCCGATACTGGTAACCGAAGCCCGTCTGCAGGACGTTGTCCCAGATGGTCAGACGATCCCCCCGACGTTCGGCATTCTTCAGGAAATCGAGATCGACTTGCAGCTGTAAGGTCGAGGTGTCCCGGCATTCGGGGCAGTCGTCAGCCGGGTTGTAACGCATCTTGTAGATCCGGAAGCCTTGCAGGTCGGTCAAGGGAGTACCGTCCTGGTTGACCTTGGGGATGTCCCAAGCCACCTGAAAGCGTTTTCCCTGCTGCACCGCCGTCAGCTTCTGGGGGGCGGCGGGGAGCGGCTTCTCCAACGGTTTGACCGGGCCTTTCTTACCGCAGCCGGCAAGCGCCAGAAGCAGGCAGGTCAAGAGCGGCAGCAGGCGATAGAGCAGGGTGGATTTCATCGACGGCATCCCTTCGTAGTGCGTGACTGGTTTATCCCTGACGTTCCGCCCGGGCCCGGGCGATCTCCCGCTCCACCGCAGCGCGGGCGGTGCCGCCGGTGGCGCTGCGGGCGTTGACCGAAGCTTCGAGGGTGACGAAATCGTAGATGTCGTTCTCGATCAGCGGCGAAAACCGGCGGAACTCATCAAGAGAGAGTTCGGGGATGTCCTTGCCGTTTTCCACGCAGTAGCGCACCGTCTTGCCCACCACCTCGTGGGCTTGACGGAAGGGCAGGCCCTTGCGCACACAGTAGTCGGCTACGTCGGTGGCGGTGGAGAAGCCCCGGGCGGCGGCGATGCGCATGTTCTCGGCCTTGACCTTCATCAGCGCGATCATGTCGGCGAAGATCTTCAACGAGCCCTTGACCGTGTCGATGGAGTCGAAGAGCGGCTCCTTGTCTTCCTGCATGTCCTTGTTGTAGGCCAGGGGGAGGGATTTCATCAGGGTCAAAAGCGAAATCAGGTTGCCGTAGACGCGGCCGGTCTTGCCCCGTACCAGTTCCGGCACATCGGGGTTCTTCTTCTGTGGCATGATCGAGCTGCCGGTGCAGAAGGCGTCGGTCAGTTCGATGAAGTTGAAGTCGGCGGAGGACCAGAGGATCAGCTCTTCAGAGAGGCGCGACAGGTGCATCATCAGGATGCTGGCGGCGGCGCAGAACTCGATGGCGAAGTCGCGGTCAGAGACAGAATCAAGACTGTTGCGGGTGACGCCGTCGAAGCCGAGCTGCTCGGCGACAAATTCCCGGTCGATGGGAAAGGTGGTACCGGCCAACGCCCCGGCACCGAGGGGCAGGACGTTGAGGCGCTTGGCCACGTCCATCATGCGGCCGGCGTCGCGCTTCATCATCTCGTAGTAGGCAAGCATGTGATGGGCGAAGAGGACCGGCTGGGCGGTCTGCAGATGGGTGTAGCCGGGCATGATGACGGCAAGGTTCTTTTCCGCCTGGGCCAGGAGCGACGCCTGCAATTGGTCGAGGTAGGCGAGGATTGCCTTAATCTCGTCCCGCAAGTAGAGGCGCACGTCGAGGGCCACCTGATCGTTGCGCGAGCGGGCGGTGTGCAGCTTGCCGCCGATCGGGCCGATGCGCTCGATGAGCCGCGCCTCGATGTTCATGTGGATGTCTTCGAGCGCTACCGAAAATTCGAAATTGCCGGCCTCGATATCGGCGAGGATCCCTTCCAGCCCGGCGACGATGGTCTTGGCCTCTTCCGCCGCGATGATCCCCTGCTTCGCCAGCATCCGGCAATGGGCGATGGAGCCCTGGATGTCGTAGCGGTACATGCGCTTGTCGAAATCAATGGAGGCGGTGAATTCCTGAACGAACTTGTCGGTGGGCTGGGTGAAGCGGCCGCCCCAGAGCTGGTTTTGCGCCATGCGTCTCTCCTGTGTTTATCGGCTATCAGTCAAAGGTGTTGTCGGGTTGAAAAATCCAAAAGAAAGCTGAAGAACGAATCTTCTGCAAATGCCCTCTCACTCCGGGAGAGGGGGGAGACGATGAATTAGCGGAAGATACAGTGCTATTCCGGAAGTTTTTATGTCTGCGCTCCCCCGATTTCCTTGATCCGTTGCCACTGGTCACCCTCAGGGCGGTAGATTCCGTGAATCTTCAACGGTACTCGGGTGGTGCGGGGGTCGAGCTCGTGAAAGAGGGGAAGGTTGAAATAGTAGAGCCGGGTCGCCGTGCCGAAGCGTAGGCGGCAGACCGGTAGGCCGCCGAAGTCATCAACTGCGAACTCGGCATCCGTCGTCGGGCCGATTTTGTGACTCTGGTGGATGACCACCGAGGAGTGCCCGAAACTGAAGGTGTCGTTGCCGACGATACCGCTCGATTCATCCGAGGTGTTGCAGAAGGCTGTGATGGTGTCCCGCACCCCCGGGGTGTAGGCCAGGTACTCGCCGTAGAAGCCGTTGACCACGTCGCGAAAGGCGCGGTGTTCCGGTTTCGGATTGAATTGCAAGACGGCCAGCAGGTCGAGGCGCTGACGGGTCTGGAAAAAGAGCTGGTTGGCCTTCTCGATAATGTGGTTGATGTTCGACTGGTAAACATCCCGATAGACGTAGTCGAGGCAGATCACCGGCATGAAGTTGAAGCAGGCCGGCCGGCAGCGGAACAGGGGGAAGACCTTGCCCCGGTAGAGGTCGTGCTGGGCGTCGAGATGCTCCTCGCCGACGAAGGGATGGCTTTTGGCCAAAAGGAAAACGCGGGTGCGGCCGTCCGCTTCCTTGACGGCCGTGACCGCGACATTGGTCGGCAACTGCTCGATATCCCCCGAATCGAGGTCTTCTTCCACCGAAGCCAGGGCTTCGACGTTGTCGGCCCGGTAGCGGCGCAACAGGTCGCGATACTCGCTCAGGCGCATGTGCTCGATGCCGAACATCACCACCGAGTTGGGGCGAAAGCCGGCAATGATGATTTCCAGCGCATCCTCCACCCGCGCGAAGGGCATGATCGCTTCCGGGAAGATGAGGAAATGGCATTTCTTCAGATTTCCCTGCCCCGCGCGCACCAGTTCCAGGATCGACCGGATCCGTTGCCAGCCCGCTTCCGGATCGAGCAGACGGCAGGCCGCATCGCGCATGGCCAGCCGGCTAGGGATCTGGCAGATCATGCAATGCAGGTGATGGCCGTGGAGAAAGTCGATGTTGATCGGCTTTTCGACGATCTTGAACATGCTTCAGCCTTCTTCGGCGGGGCGAACCTGGGGCAGGTTTTCGTCGAGAAGTTCCTCGTTGGGGCGACGTTCCGGAGGCGCGGTTTCATGCCAGCCGAGCTCGGGGAAGAGTTTGCCGAGGATGTAGCGGGTGCCGGGGGGCATGGGATAGCGGGGCAGCTCGGCTTTCCCGACCCAGATCGCTTCGGTGCACTCATCGCCGTTCGGCTTGAGGTCAAGGCACAAGGGGCTGGCCCGGTAGTAGAGAATGATGAAATGCTCGTTCTTTTCGCCGACGCCGACATGCTCGTAGACATCGATCAGCCCCTCGGCGCGCACTGTGATGCCGACCTCTTCCTGAACCTCCCGGTGCAGGGCGGCGAGGATCGCCTCGCCGTGATCGATCTTGCCGCCGGGCATGACCCACAGGCTGCAGAAGGGCTGGATGCAGCGGCGGGTCAGCAGGACCCGCTCCTGCTCGTCGATGACGCAGG
>DIVU01000147.1:5051-11256 GCA_002423365.1 Desulfuromonadaceae bacterium UBA6124
GCGCAGCATGCTGCGCCCCTACCGCTTCCTTCAGAAGGATTACTTCTTGTTCTGCCGCTGGATGGCGGCGATGCGCATGCGCAGGGCGTTGAGTTTGATGAAGCCTTCGGCGTCGGCCTGGTTGTAAACATCGTCCTTTTCGAAGGTGGCGAAATCGACGTTGAACAGGCTGTCGCTGGCCGAGTCGCGGCCGACCACCCGGCAGTGACCTTTATAGAGCTTGATGCGGGCCTTGCCGTTGACCGTCTGCTGCGACGCGTCGATCAGAGTCTGCAGCACCTGGCGCTCGGGGGAGAACCAGTAGCCGTTATAGATCATGTCGGCGTAGCGGGGGACGAGCGAATCGCGTAGGTGCATGACCTCACGGTCCATGCAGATCGACTCGACGGCACGATGGGCCTCTTCGAGGATGGTGCCGCCGGGGGTCTCGTAGACGCCGCGGCTCTTCATGCCGACGTAACGGTTTTCCAGCAGGTCAACCCGGCCGATGCCGTGCTTGCCGCCGAATTCATTGAGTTTGGCCAGCAATTTGGCCGGGGAGAGGCGCTCGCCGTTGACCGCCACGGCGTCCCCTTTCTCGAACTCGACTTCCACGTATTCCGGCTGGTCGGGAGCGTCCTCGGGACGGACGGTGAGCTGGTACATCTCTTCCGGCGCCTCGGCCCAGGGGTTTTCCAGGATATCCCCTTCGAAGGAGATGTGCAGCAGGTTGCGGTCCGAACTCCAGGGAAATTTCTTGCTGGTCGGCACCGGAATGCCGTGCTTCTTGGCGTAGTTTTCCAGGTCGGTGCGGCTCTTCATGTCCCACTCGCGCCAGGGGGCGATGACCTTGATCGCCGGGTCGTAGTGATAGTAGGCGATCTCGAACCGGACCTGGTCGTTGCCTTTGCCGGTGGCGCCGTGGGAGACGGCGTCGGCCCCTTCCCGGGCGGCGATCTCCATCTGCGCCTTGGCGATCAGCGGCCGGGCGATGGAGGTGCCGAGGAAGTAGCGCCCTTCGTAAATGGCGTTGGCGCGGAACATGGGGAAGACGAAGTCGCGGGCGAATTCTTCTTTGAGGTCGACGATATGGCAGCTGCTGGCGCCGGTCTTCTTGGCTTTTTCCGGGATGAAGTCAAGTTCTTCCCCTTGGCCGAGGTCGGCGGAATAGGCGACCACTTCGCAGTCGTACTCTTCCGTGAGCCACTTGAGAATAATGGAGGTATCCAGACCCCCGGAGTAAGCGAGGACGACTTTTTTGACATTGGTTTTCTTGGCCATGTTGGTCTCCTTGGGTGATTGGGACTCCGGCTTCGGGTATCCGAGGCCGGACGGCGCGAAAGCGTTAGAGTTTGATCACATAGGTATCGGCGATGCGGTCGTGCAGACCCTGTTTCTGGTCGTCGAAGGCCGCCATCAGGTAGCCGATACCGAGCAGGATGCCGGAGAGAAACTTGCCCGGTACCTCGCGGACAAAGGCGCGGCCGTAAGTGATTTCTTCCCCCGTGGTGCGGATGACCTTGATGCGCAAGGCCATCTTCCCCGGGGTCTGACCGCAATAGCCGGTGAAGAAGACGGAGTAGGTGAGGCCGACGAGAGCGCCGAAGAGGGTAGCCATCAGCCCGATGAAGGCCTCGCCGTGCGGCTCCATGCCGGAGAGCATCGTTCCGGCGGTCAAGCCGAGGATCAGGCTGAAGACGAACTGGACCAGGCCCAACAATAGGGAATCGAGTAAGGAAGCGACAGCGCGGGTCCAGAAGCCCGCCTTGGGCAGACTCTCGGCATAGGTCATCGGCGGCGCCGGGGGGACGGCGCGGGTCGCCTCCAGCGGCAGGCCCATCACGTCCGTCGCTGCCGCGCTCATCGCCGGTTCCGCGACGAAATCCGGGGCACTTTCCGCAGGGGCTTCAGGGCGGGGGAAGGGTTCCTTGCAGCGGGGGCAGATGACCCGGGTCATGCCGGCAGGAATCCGCGCCGGGTCGATCTCCTTGGAAAATCCGCAATGGGGGCAGGTGAGAGTCATAGAACCAGTGATTGGTGATTGGGTATTAAGTGGTTGCGTCAAGAGATCAGCCCATCAACGTGACGAGGATGGCCTTCTGCACGTGCAGACGGTTTTCCGCCTGGTCGAAGACCACCGAGTGGGGGCCTTCGATGACCTCGTCGGTGATTTCCTCGTCGCGATGGGCGGGCAGACAGTGCAGAACGAGGCAGCTTGGGTCGGCCAGGGCGACGATGTCGCGATTGATCTGAAAGCCTTTGAAGGCCTGTTCCCGCTCTTGCTGCTCGGCTTCCTGGCCCATGCTCGCCCAGACGTCGGTGTTGAGGACCATCGCGCCGCGCGCCGCCTCGGCCGGATCGTGGGTGTAGAGGATTTTCGCACCCATTTTTTGGGCGCGGGCGACGACGGCGGCGTCAGGCTCGTAGCCTTTGGGAGTGGCGACGCGCAGTTCGAAACCAAGGACGGCGGCGGCATTGATCCAGCTGTGGGCCATGTTGTTGCCGTCGCCGATCCAGCAGTAGACCAGATCGCGGTAGCTCCCCTTGTGCTCGATGACGGTAAAGAGGTCGGCCATCACCTGGCAGGGGTGGTAGAGGTCGGTCAGGGCGTTGACGACGGGAACGTCGGCATGGCGGGCGAAATCCTCGACCAGTTGCTGGGAAAAGGTGCGGATCATGACGCCGTCGCAGTAGCGTGACATGCAGCGGGCGGTATCCTGTACCGGCTCGCCGCGCCCCATCTGAGTGTTGCCCGAGGAGAGAAAGAGGGCGTGGCCGCCGAGCTGAAACATCCCCACTTCAAAAGAGATGCGGGTGCGGGTCGAACTCTTTTCGAAAATCATCGCCAGGGACTTGCCCCTGAGCAGATGATGCTCTTCGCCGCGCTTCTGCTTGTCCTTGAGGTCACGGGTCAGGGCGAAGATTTTTTCCAGGTCGTCGCGGCTCCAGTCGGCCAGCGCGAGAAAGTCTCTTTTCACTTCGGTTGCTCCTGAATAAATTTAATTCCACGGGCAGGGGCGCGGCATGCCGCGCCCTTACGCCATATCGGCAAGAATGCCGTCGAGGATGGCGATCATCTCGTCGATTTGTGCCTGGTTCACGACCAAGGGCGGGACGAAGCGCAGCACCGTGTCGTGGGTGACGTTGAGCAGCAGCCCTCGTTCATGCCCCTTCTTGACAATCTCGCCGCCGGGGATGGTCAGGCCCATACCGATCATCAGGCCGATGCCGCGTACTTCCTCGACGATTTTGTAACGGCTTTGCAGCTGCTTCAGTTCGCCGGTGAGATAGGCCCCCATCTTCACGGCATGCTCCAGAATCCCGTCGCCGAGCAGGGTCTTCATCGCCGCCAGGGCGGCGGTGGTCATCAGCGGATTGCCGCCGAAGGTCGAACCGTGGGTGCCGGGACCGAAGGATGCGGCGATCTCGGCGCGGGCGAGCATGGCGCCGATGGGCGCGCCGCCGGCCAGGGCCTTGGCCAGGGTCATGATGTCCGGGGCGATACCAAAATGCTCGTGGGCGAAGAGTTTACCGGTGCGGCCGAGGCCGGTCTGCACCTCGTCAAAGATCAGCAGCAGCTCGCGGCGGTCGCAGAGAGCCCGCACCGCCCGCATGTAGTCGACACTCGGCACCTTGATGCCGCCTTCCCCCTGGATCGGCTCCAGCATCACCGCGCAGGTATGGGGGGTGATCGCCGCTTCGAGGGCGGCGATGTCGTTGAAGGGGACATGATGAAATCCGTGCAACAGCGGATCGAAGAAACGCTGCACCTTCTCCTGGCCGGTGGCCGAGACGGTAGCCATGGTCCGGCCGTGGAAAGATTCGGCGGCGGTGATGATCTGGTAGCGCTCCAGCCCGTATTTTTCGCGGCTGTACTTGCGCGCCAGCTTGATCGCCGCTTCGTTCGCTTCGGCGCCGCTGTTGCAGAAGAAGGCCTGATCGGCGAAGCAGTGGGCGCAGAGCAGTTCGGCCAGCTCGATCTGCTGGGGAATCTGGTAGTAGTTGGAACAGTGGATGAGAGTCGCCGCCTGCTCCTGGATGGCCTTGACCACCTTGGGATGACAGTGGCCGAGATTGTTCACCGCCACCCCGGCGAGAAAGTCGAGATAGCGTTTGCCGTCCACATCCCACAACTCGCAGCCCAACCCCCGCACTGGGACGATGGGGTAGCGACCGTAGGTTTTCATGATGACCCTATCGCTCCGGGTGATCCATTGTTCTGTATTCATGATGTCCGTTTCTTTCCGGTTATTGAACGATCTCCGTCCCCACCCCTTTGTCGGTGAAGATCTCCAGCAGCACGGCATGTTCGACCCGGCCGTCGACGATGTGGGCTTTCTTGACCCCGGCGTCCAAGGCCTGGGCGCAGCATTCGACCTTGGGGATCATGCCGCCGATGATCGATTCGTCGCTGATCAGGCGGTGCATCTCGGCTACCGAGATGCTGGTGAGCAGGTTACCCTGCTTGTCCTTAACCCCCTGCACATCGGTAAGCAGGATCAGCTTCTCGGCCATGAGGGCGGCGGCGACCCGGCCCGCGACCACGTCGGCGTTGATGTTGTAGCTCTCGCCCCCGACGCCGACCCCGACCGGAGCGATGACCGGGATGAACTTGCCCTGCTCCAGGGTGTCGATCAGCGCCTGATTGACCCGGACCACATCGCCGACAAAACCGATGTCGACCCGTTCGATTTCACCATCCTCGCGGCGGATTTCCTGCAGCATCTTCTCGGCCAACAGCAGTTCGCCGTCTTTGCCCGAGAGACCGACGGCGCGGCCGCCGTGGCGGTTGATGAGGCCAACGACCTCTTTGTTGACCTGGCCGACCAGGACCATCTCGACCACGCCCATGGTGGCGGCGTCGGTGACGCGCATGCCGCGCACGAATTCGGAGACGATCCCGTATTTTTTCAGGGTCTCGTTGATCTGCGGTCCGCCGCCGTGAACGATGACCGGATTGAGACCGATGTACTTGAGCAGCACCACATCCCGGGCGAAGGACTCTTTCAGCTTTTCGTCGGCCATGGCATGACCGCCGTATTTGATGACGATGGTGGTGCCGGCGAAGCGCTTCAGGTACGGCAGCGCCTCCATCAGCACATTGGCTTTATTGATCAGATCTTGCACGTTTTCCTCCGGAAAACTGGTCAGAGGTCAAAGGTCCTGAATTACAGAATATACCGCGACAGGTCTTCGTCCTTGACGATGTCGGCGAGGCGTTCACGGATGTAGGCGGCGTCGATGACGACGTGCTTGTCGCGGCGTTCCGGGGCGTCGAAGGAGAGATCCTCGAGCAGCTTTTCCAGGATGGTGTGCAGCCGCCGGGCGCCGATGTTTTCGGTGCGCTCGTTGACCAGGGCGGCGGTGCGGGCGATCTCATGAACGCCGTCTTCGGTGAACTCAAGCTCGATCCCCTCGGTGTGCATGAGCGCGGCGTACTGGCGGAGCAGGGCGTTTTTCGGCTCGGTGAGGATGCGTACGAACTCTTCCTCGCCAAGGCTTTCCAACTCGACCCGGATGGGGAAACGCCCCTGCAGTTCGGGAATGAGATCCGAGGGCTTGGAGACATGGAAGGCGCCGGCGGCAATGAAGAGGACGTGATCGGTCTTGACCGGGCCGTACTTGGTGTTGACCGTGCTCCCCTCGACAATGGGCAGGATATCGCGCTGCACCCCCTCGCGGGAGACCTCGGGACCGTGCCCCCCCTCGCGGCTGGCGATCTTATCGATCTCGTCGATGAAGATGATGCCGCTCTGCTCGGTGCGCTCCTTGGCCAGGGTGTGAACCTTGTCCATATCGACCAGTTTTTCCGCTTCCTCGGTGATGAGGATCTCCCGCGCCTCGGCGACCTTGATCCGCCGCCGTTTGGTTTTTTTCGGGAAGAGGTTGCCGAACATCTCCTTCATGTTGAAGCCCATCCCTTCCGAACCCGGCGGGGTGAGGACTTCCATCATCGGCATCTTGATTTCCTGGGTTTCGATCTCGACGAAACGCTCGTTGAGTTCCCCCATGCGCAGCAGCTTGCGCAGCTTGTCGCGGGTTCCGCTTTCGCCGCCGGCCTCGGCGGTCCGGGCTTCACCGGGCAACAGCAGGTCGAGCAGGCGCTCCTCGGCGTGATCCTCGGCCTTCAGGCGCACCGCTTGAGCCTCTTCCTGCTTGACCATGATGATCGCCAGTTCCACCAGGTCGCGGACCATGCTTTCGACGTCGCGGCCGACGTAGCCGA
>DIVU01000085.1 GCA_002423365.1 Desulfuromonadaceae bacterium UBA6124
CCACCTGCTGGGCCGCCTCGGCTATGGCACCCTGACGGCGGACAGCGCCGTCCAGGCCCTGGCGGTGCTGAGCAAGGCCCCCGCCGTCGACCTTCTGTTCAGCGACGTCATCATGCCGGGCGGCATGGACGGCTATCGCCTGGCCATCGAGGCCCTGGCCCGCCGCCCCGGCCTCAAGGTGCTGCTGACCAGCGGCTTCACCCGCCAGCGCGAGGAGTTCGTCAACGGCGAAGGCAAGATCGCCCAGCACCTGACCCAGACGCTGCTCGGCAAACCCTACAACATCGCCGAACTGGCGACGGCGGTGAGAAAGGCGCTGGACGGGGCGTGAGGGAGGCGCCGGGTCGGGGTGAGGTGACCGGCCGGCGGTTCGGGTTTTGCCCTAAAGGCGACCTTGGCTACGTCTGAGGCGGACGGCGGTTTGGCGCCCCGCTTCGGTCCTAAAGACGCATCCTTGGCCGTCTCAAAAACGGACGTTGTCCGCCAGCCCACATTAACTCTCTAACTTGCTCCGAATTGCTTGTTAGCGGCGGAACTCAGCCAATGCCAGGATATACTTCTTCAAAGCAGAACGTGCTAGGTCATCAAGGTGAAGGCGAAAGGTTGGCGGTTTTACTTTCGGGCGCGAGCGCCTCGCGTCCCTCAGTGTACGCCCGACTATTCAGGGCATTCGAAACTTACGCTGCAATCGCAACCCGGAGGGCGCTCAGAGTAACACTCTCATGATTGCGCCCGCTTACACCAGGGCCTAACCCGCTGGGCAGAGGGCCAGCTTTGCTTACGCGACTGTATCGATATCAACTCTTATCGCTGGTTGCCATGTAGCCGTCTTGCTAATGTTGTCTCATGCGCGACGCTGACATCAAAAATTTCTCAGTATTTCTTAGCGAGTTTCAATCCGAGACCGACCGTGGAGCCGCATTGGTCGGGGCCGCGCTGATCGACCAAAAGCTGGCCGATACGCTCCGCTCGTTTTTTGTCGCGGGGAAGGTTGCTGGAGAGTTGTTGGACAGCGGGACCGCTCCCCTCGGCACTTTCTCCGCACGCATTAAACTTGCCCACGCCTTGGGCCTCATTGACAGTTTTGAGCTGGCAGAGTGCGGTCTGATCCGCAAGGTCCGCAATGAGTTCGCCCACAGCATTCACGGGACGACCTTCAGTGAACCCAAAGTTGCCACCCTATGCGAGCGGCTGGAATCTGACCTGCCAGGCGGCCGGGAGGCGTTCAAGGACAATCCGCGCGGTATGTTCATCAACGCGGTGACTCTCATAGTGATGCGCCTGACGTATCGGGCCGAGTGGGTTGCAAAGGAGAAGAGGGTAACAAAGAGTTGGCCAAAGACGGACGACTCCGCGCCCAGACAAGTTCCTACCGATATCTTGCCGATCTATCGATAGCGGCCATTTGCCAGATAGTGTCAACCACCAGCATCAACAACGGCAGCTGCTACGGCCTATCGGAAGCATGCGCGGACCTACTTTTCCATCCAAGCATCATCTTTTTGTTGATCTTCGCGATTTGACAAAAATATTCACTGACTGCTAATGGGTCGCCAAGACGGTTCTCATTTGCATTTCTAACCATGCACATGGTGCAAAACTCTCTCTCGGCGCATTTAATGCATTTAGGAAAGTCATTCATACGCAATGCCCTTAGATACGTGACCTTTTCAGCGCTATTCCATATATCACTTAGCGTAGACTCATTTACGTTACCAACGACGTAATCGCGCCATCCAGCACATGGATATACATTACCGTCCTCTGCTATGCATATTGATGAATTGCATACGCTACATACAAAATTATCTGGCCGAGAATCTCTTTTCCGCTCAGCCTCCATTTCAAGACGCACAAAATAATTCTTGTCTTTATGGGCTTTGTCATTGATAACAGCCTCTAATTCGTCCGTTGATAGACGGCAACTCAAATTGCTTCCTGTGTGATCGCATCCAGCTATGACAATATAGTCGTCGTCAGCAATTATATTATAATTATTAGCCCATTTTACGACATCGTTATAGCAGAATTTGTTTTGTTTCATTATTGGGCAGCTAATTTGTATAGGTATATGATTATCAATAATTTTTAGAATTCCATTCTTAGTTCTTTCAAAACTCCCTTTAAGCTTGGTTATTTTGTCGTGTATATCAGGATTCATCGAATATAATGACGCCTGTACGCTCAAGAGAGGGTTTTGTTTCATCTCTTTGATGATCGCATCATCAAGTAGAGTTAGGTTACTAAGAACATTTATAGAAAAATTGTATTCCCTGCATTTTTTCAAAAAATCGCAAAAATCCATATGCAGTAGTGGTTCGCCACCGGTTAACGTAAGGTGCAATACATTAATATTTATGCACTGCTCTAAAACATCATAAAATAGATCTGAATCAATATATCCAGTTCTTCGTTTATGTGGAATATAGCAGTGTATGCATCGCTCATTACACCTATTAGTAATTTCTATATGCAAATTTGTAAGCTGAGGCATGCCGCCAAAGTGCTCATCGAAGAAATCTTGCGTAGATGTTTTATGACGGGTAGCATGCGCACGAACATCAGATTCTGCAAAATCTGTCGCTAGTATGTTATAAGAATATTTCCTATCTTTTTCTTCGCACTCCTGAACAGTTTCGCCGGATACGACAAACCCATCCAATTCTAGCATACTATAAAATTCGCAAGCATCGTTCTTTATTGCTTGAATATCGCCGTCGACAAAAATCTTATTTATTTCGTTTGTAAGCGCATTAAGTGATTTTGGTTTTATATCCAAAACAGAAAAAAAGACAGAACCGCTTTGTGAAAGTATTTTATCTCCAACGTAAACGTCACTCCTGTTTATCTCCGCATATCCAAAAAGGCGATTATCTATTATATATCCAAACGTATTGTAGTTTCGAAATATAATGTTATGCCTCTTTTTGAAAAACATAACATGCTCCATAAAAAGATAGGCGACGAATTCTCGTGTCGTCGCCTGAGTAAATTGTCAATCTCTGCCCTACGGCAGAACCGTGGGCGACGATTAACTAACGTCCGCTTGGTCCAGGTGGATTGCAGGGTCTTCCGCTCGGCTTACTATTTGGACGGCACTGGGCCATCTGTTCTGTGCTTTGTGCTAGCACTTCAGGCTTCGTGTAGGTCATGCTAAAGTCCTTTCCTTATTAAGACCGATGATATAGTAATTGATAGTTCTACTACGATCAAGGCGCAAACGCCTAAGACGTGTGAAGCCGATTGCATTTTCCATCCCCTGGCCATCCCACGGACAGGCCCCGGAGGAGGGGCGGGATGAATCCCTCCTCAATGATGTCGATGACGGGCCCGCCTCGAGCCGATCGGTGTGTCGACGCGAGATCCGATGTCGTAGTCACCCGAGAGGCGAAGAGTGCGATAGTGGTGTCCGATGCCTTATCGAACCCGTCCTCGGCCAGCGGTCGCCGATCTCCACTACTGCCCGATTCCCTTCAAACAGCCGGCGTCCAAAGACCTTCACAACCTTCCGAAAGCCCGGCCGGCGACGCTGTCCGCTTTCCCCGGTCCGCATCCGAAAACAGACTTTCCGTTATCGGCCCACTCAAGCCGAAGAGCAGTCAGGCGGCAGAGCGCCCTGAGCCGCCTGTCTGCTGTCGGGCGCGAAACGGGTAGCTCGTCGGTAATACCCCATGTATGAAGTTACCCTCGGATTGGGAGTGGGAATCATGCATGAACTCGAAGCAATCATTCACGCCGCTGACGATGCCATCAACCGGGAGGATCTGGACGCGGTGATGGATTTCTACACGGAAGATGCGACCTTGGTGGTCCGGCCAGGCCTGAATGCCACGGGCAAGACGCAGATCCGCAAAGCCTTCAGTGCCATTGCGGAGCACTTCAACCACAGCCTCCATGTCACGCAGGACAAACTGATCGTGGTGGAGGGCGGAAACACCGCCCTTGTCCTGGGCAAGGCCGAAATCCGAGCCAAGGATCCAACAGGTCCGGAGATCTTCATCGAACGGGAGGCCACCTACGTTTTTGCGAGATCCTTGGACGGGGCCTGGCTTTGTGCCGTGGATAATTCCTACGGCACAAGTCTGCTCAGGGCTTGAGTTGAGATAGGCAAAACGGCGGGATCACCTGCGAGGAAGCCGATGGCCGTGAGCCCGCGGGGCAGATATTTGATCCCTGGTGTCACGTTTGTTGGGGTGGCCCCGAATCGGAGGCAGAGCGAAATTGAGCGATTTTGCCACTTGGTCGGAGACTCCCAACCATTCACTGAATCCGGCCACAGTCTCTTCCTGGTCCACAAGAGCCGGCGCAACTATTCAGCTGTCGGAAGCCGGCGCTGGTCCACGGAACGGCTTGGATGGGGCTGCATTTGCCGAGTCACCCGCCCAAAGGCAGCGTCCGGTTTCCCCATTTCGCGCGAGAAACCCGCCAGTCCCTTCACGGTCCCAATTCGGTCGTACCAGAACGGAGGCGCGGGTTGCCGCTCCTGGCACATAGTGCCCCTCTCCGTGTGCGACCTCTCCGGACATCCCACCCCCGATTTCTGTTGCAAATTCCTGAGAATTGGTGTATATTCCTATTTTACTTTATCCGATGGGAAAAGGAGGCGGCGGGCGGGCGGCGCGGGCTCCCGGCGCGATGGCATGGTTTTCTGCCGCCGGACCGGCCCCGTCGAGGCTCCTTAAGGTCCTGAAATCAAAGGCGAAATTGGCAAAATGACGAGAAATGACGAGGTTTTTTTCTGCGTATCGTCCGATCTCCCTTTGTTTTCAACGGGTTGGCCGCAATCGCCGAAACCGGAATCTCGTCATTTCGGGGGGCGCGGCGGCCCGGCCGGCGGCCGCTCGACGATCGGGCGGGTCGTGGCGATGGCGGTGCTGGCGGCGGGCATCGCGGCCGGCGGGCCGGGGGCGGCGGCGCGGGCCGCCATCGACACCCCGCACTTGGCCGTCAGCGACGCCACCGGCACGCTGTCGCAAGGCGACCTCGGGCGGCTGGCCGGCCAAGCCGAGGCCCTGCTGGGGCGCGTTCTCGCCTTCTGGTCGGCCGATGGCGCGACGGACCGCCTGGGCAAGATCGCCGTCGTCTTCGACGCCCCGCGCCGGGGCGCCTATTCCAGCGTCTTCTACTGGGGCACCGCCAACGGCCGGCGGGTCCGCGTCGTTCGCGTCTTCGGCTTCGCCGGGACGCCGCAGATGATGGCACACAAGCTGACCAGCGCGGTGTTCCCCCAGAAGGACAAGTTGATCCGCAACCTGATGGGAACCCTGGCCGAGGCGCAGGTCGGCAATCCCCTCACCTTCCCGCGCTGCGGCCTCGACGGCGACGACTGGGTGCGGGCGCTGATCGAGGCCAAGGCCCTGGTCCCGCTGGCCGGCCTGGGGCCGGACCACGAGG
>DIVU01000049.1 GCA_002423365.1 Desulfuromonadaceae bacterium UBA6124
GTCGCTTCCCAGGGGCGGTACCCCGGGAGAGTGGGAGCGGCCCTTGTCGAGCAGCGCGCCGGGCAAGGTAAAGCGGAAGCAGCTGCCCCGTCCCGCGCCCTCCGATTCGACCCAAATGCGGCCGCCGTAAAGTTCGACAATCCGCTTCACCAGTGCAAGTCCCAGGCCGCTACCTTCGCTCCTGGCGTCGAGTTTTTCGAAAAGGCCAAAAATTTTCTGCCGATAGCGGGGATCGATGCCCATGCCGTTGTCGCGCACGAAGAAAACGACCTCTTCCCCTGCCTCCTCCACACCCAGCTGAATCCGGGGCGTCGGCTGGTCCCCCATGTACTTGACGGCGTTTTCGATGAGGTTCTGCCAGATTTCCAGCAGCCGCGTCCGGTCGCCAAGCAGGTCCGGACCCTGGTCGTCGGTTTCGATCGTCACATCGCGCTCGGCCAGGGGGCCGGCCATCAGCGACAGCACCTCTTGCAGCAGTTGCTGGAAGGAAAGCTTTTCCGGGGGATTGGCGAGTCGCCCGATGCGGGACATTTCCAGCAGTTCGTCGAGCAGCCGCCCCATCTTTTCCGCCGCCCCGCGCATGTGGGCGATATCGCTCTGGATGCGTTCGGCGTTCTGTTCGGTGATGTCTTGTTCGAGGAAGCCGAGAAACGCCTTGACCGTGACCAGCGGGCTCTTCAGATCGTGGGAAACGGTGTAATTGAAGCGCTCCAGTTCGGCGCCGCGCTCTTCCAGTTCCCGGGCTTTCTGTTCGAGGGCGATTTCCGCTTCCTTGCGTAGGGTGATGTCGGCGTGGGTGCCGAACATCATCAGCGGCCTGTTTTCGGTGTCGCGGGTCAGAATGCGGCCGCGATCATGGACCCAGACCCAGTGTCCGTCCTTGTGGCGCATGCGACACTCGCCGTCGTAATAGGGGAGTTCCCCTGCGAAGTGCCGCTCCAGCAGATCGTATGCCCGGCTCAGGTCGTCGGGGTGGGCGAGAGATTCCCAGACCTTGATGCTCAGGGGGCGCAGTTCGTCAAGACGGTAGCCGATCATTTCCGCCCAGGCCTCGTTGAAGATCGTCTCGCCGGTCTGGACGTTCCATTCCCAGGTGCCGACCCGGGTTCCTTCGATGATGCCGGCCAGCCGTTGCCGTTCTTTTCGTAGATCGTCCTCGGCTCGATCCCGCTCCTCCAGATGGCTGTGCAGGCGCCGGCGGCTGACGGCGATGCCGAGCAGGCCCAGGGACCAGAGTCCGCCATAGCCGAGGACGTGGAGAACCAGATAGGAGCGCAGCTCGGCCTGGTAGGGGGCCCAGGGGATGGAAACGCTGATGCCGCCGCGGATGTCGTTGATTTGGTAGCCCTGGGCGGCATGGCACTTGAGGCAGCCGGCGTCGACCAGAATCGGCCGCATCAGGCGCAGATAGGTTGTATCGCCGATCGTTTCCAGGGCCGAGCGTTCGCTTTCGCCGCGCTCGAAGGCTTCGAGGGTTTCGGCTTCCCAGGGGTCCGGGGCATTGCCCGGGCGAATCGGTCGCAAGCTGGTGATATGGGCGCGGGTGCCGAAGGTGTCGTCAGCCATTTCGTGCATCTGGCGGAGCATGGTGGCGGGATTGATCAGGGTCAGGGGGCGCCCCGAGGGGGTGTGGATGTCCCGCTCGGGCACATGGGCGAGATTGTCGTTGGGCGAGTTGGCGGGGGAGACCGGGGCATAGACGCCGCCGTGACCGGTCGCCCATTTGCGGAAGGTGAGATCCTTGGCGTAACTGTGACGGGCGGCGGTGCGGGCATTGTTCAGCGCCGACTGGCGGGCTTGATAGTAGTCCCAGCCGGCAAGGAGGCAGATGAGCAGGCTCCAGCAAACAACGACCAGGACAAAGGAGTCGGCAAATTGCCCGCCCCCGGTCGCTTGCGCTTCCGGGGGGGTGGTTTCCGTGTCTCTGGAAGTTTCGTTCATCGCCCCTGGTTCCTTTCCTTTCGATAATAAATGAAAAAGAAAACTGTTTTTTAGGCAATTGTCATACCAACTTTGTTCCCGCCGGTACTGGCGTGAAGAGATAGAGATACGCGGATTTCATCTGAAGTAAGGTATGGTTTTTTCAGTCGTCGTCAGTTGAATTTTTCGCCGAGGGGATTCCGAGTTTAATTCTTCTGTTGCCGCGAAGGGGTCGACGGGGTTAGAAAAGAAGAACAGGGTTTTCCCTCGGTCGGAATCCCTGAACATTTGTAAGGACATGGGGGAAAGAACAATGCGCGCACGAAAAATCGATCCGCAATTGAAGGTCGACACGGTCTTGGCCGAGGCCCGGCGGTTGTTTGTCGAGCATGGCTATCACCGGGTTTCCATCCCGATGCTGGTCGCCGCTTCAAAGGTCAGTACCGGAGCCATCTATCATCATTTCGGCAACAAAGAAGAGTTGGCCCGCACCATCTACGAACAGACCCTGGGGGAATTCCAGGCACGGCTCGAAGAACGGCTGGTTGGGCAGACGGACGTCGTCTCCCAGTTGCGCGCCTTCGGGCGGTTGATTATCGACATCGCCGAGAGCGACCCGGAGATGATGCGCTACATGCTCTTTCTCAATCACGGCGAGTTTCTCAGCGCCTGCCCGCCCATCTGCTCCTCGGCCCCCTTTCGCTGGGTGCAGGCACGGGTACGCCAGGGGATGGCCGAAGGAGTGTTGCGGGGCACCGTGTCGCTGGTGGCTGCCGCCGCCTTCACCGGGGTGCTGCTGCGCAGCATCGAGCTCTGTTACCAGGGGGTTATCGAGTCCTCGCCTTCGGCCATCGCCGACGCCATTCTCGATCATGCACTGTGGGCGGTGCTGGGTTGATGGAGAAAACGGCAAAATCCTTAGATCGTGACAACCAACGAAGCCGCACAACATGAAATGTACCCGGTGCGCCCCTGCAGCGGTAATCGCCGCTACCCCGGAGACGAATATTGTCAGTTAAAAAACATGAAAAATGCCGATAGGTTGTATTTGTATCGGTGGAGCTCTTGGCTAAAACACGCAAAAGTGTCCGCCTTTTGACAGACAAAAACCACAAAAAGTAATTTTTGTCAAAATCACGTCGCGTATATTTGGCGCAATAAATAAACCAGAGCTAATTCAAGTTGTTATTAGCTGTTTTATTCTCACCTTCCCTTGAGGTTTTTCCATTTCCGTTATCCTCTCGTAAGTTGCCGTGCTTTCGTCGGTTTCCCCCCTCTCACGCAGGCGAGCCCCCCCTTTTACGTCATCCGATACATCCGATTCCGTACCGGCCGAGTTCTCATTAGGCATACTCCTTGCTGTTTTCGGCAAATGGTTCCCGGTTGCGGGTGTGGGCAAAATGCGCCCCCGTTTTCTGGAATCTCAGAAAAACCTTGGTACACTGGAGTCGTCTTAAACCTGCCGGTCTGATGTTCATGCTGATGTGGGAGGTGACGATGGGCGACATTGCGAGGTTAAGGGAGGTGAAATGTCGTACCCCGGTCGTGTTTTGACCGGAGATGCGCAATTTCACGAGATGGAACGCCACATTATTCACAAGGAGCAAGGAGAGAGCATGAAACGGATTTTTTCGGAAATGAAGAGTCTCAGGTATGCGCTACTCGCCTTCGCGGCGACGGCTCTGCTGCTGGGCGGCTGTAGCGGCGGCGGCGGGTCGGACTATGATGCGCCGGAAATCAATCAAACCCCTGATGGTAGTGCCTATGTTGCCCCGCAATTGACAGTGACGGCGCCCCTTGCCGGGCATACCCAAAATGTTCTGATCGATGCGGCGATTCTCAAGGGGTGGATGGATCAGGGTCTGGTGAACAAAGCGTTCGGCTCGGAAAGGGTTGTTCTTCTGAGTGTTTCCGATGCCACAAATTACGGTGCGGGCCACATTCCCGAGGCTCAGCTCTGGTCTACCTCTGAACAGGTGATGAACCGCGTCGAAGGCCCGGTAGAAACCGTCAATATGGTGTTGACTGGTACCGCTATGGACGAAATGCTGCAGAAGCACGCTATCGACGGAAACACCACCGTCGTTCTGACGGCCCACACCGGCCAAGCCACCTTCCAGGTTGGCCGCGCTTATTTCCTGCTGCGTTACTGGGGCTTCCCGAAAGAGCGTATCAAGGTGCTTGACGGCTTCGACAGCGCCTGGACCGGTGCGGGGCACGCACTGTCCACCGTAGTTCCGGCTATCTCGCGGTCGACATTTAGCGTCTGCAATTTGCCTCAGTTCCGTGACGATCTGCGCGGTGGCTTGTCCGAGGTGATCGCCGCCGTGGAAAACCAGACGATGCAAGTGGTCGACTTCCGCGCCGACGCCATGCCCGCAGCGACCGCCGGCGTTTTCGCCGATGACCAGGACGGCGACGGTACTGCTTCACAAGCGGGTGGTGATGCCGATTTCGTTGTCTTCGAAGGGTCGATGAAGGGCACCAAATATTACAACTTCGGCAAATTTCTCAATCCCGACCGGATCGCCGGTAACGCCGACGATCGCCGTTTCGTGACCCCCGACGTGTTGGCCGCTGAATTCGCTGCTGTCGGCATCGACAATTCCAAGAAGATCATCTCCATGTGCCGGACGGCCATGATCGCCTCCGTGGGCTTCCTGGCCCTCGACGGTATTCTTGGCTGGGATGCCGTGGTTTATGACGGCTCTTGGAGCCAGTGGGGCAGTCTGTCGGATCAGGTCGCCAAGGGGGGCAAGCTTCCTGCCGGTTCCATGTGGGCGACGGATGTGGCTGAACTGATGGATGTTGTTATCTATAACAAGGATGCCGCTAAACTGGTTGAGCCGGCTCGCGTATCCGTTCCCGATGCCGCCAGCCCCTATGATGCTGGCGCCAACAATATTGAAGCTGACGACCGCGAGTATTTCGAAGCGGTTCCCACCGGTCCGGCTAGCAGCACCGGCGGCGGTGGCGGCGGCGGTTGCTAATTTTACCGGCTTGAGTTGACCAATTAACTTCTCTGCAAAGGAGTGACTATCGTGGAATTCCGTAAATTACTGACCGCCTGCGTAGGTACGGTCCTGCTGGCGACCCCGGCTTTCGCCGGGCCGACTTGGACCTTCGGCCCCGAGGATCAGGGGGCACTCAAGCTCGAATACAAGGGGCAGTTCCAGCTCAATCACCGGGATACCGGTGGCGGGTCCGACGATGACGAAAGCGTCAGCGAGTTCAACTTCCGCCGTAACCGCGTAGCCCTGATGGGCGCCTACGGCAAGCATTTGGGCCTGTATGTGCAGACCGAGTACAGCGAAGACCGTAATATCACCGGGTTTAATGTCACTGATGGAACGGAAGATGACTTCCAGTTGCTTGATGCGGTCATGCGCTTCAAGTACAACGATGCCGTCAATTTCTGGCTCGGTAAATACAAGTACAGCTTCAGTCGTGAAAACCTCGAAGCCTGCGAAATGCCGTTGACTCTCGACCGCTCGCTGCTGATCCAGGCGCCTCTGGCCAGTGAAAATACCCGCGACAAAGGCGTGACCCTGTGGGGCAACCTCTTTAACGACGTTTTCCAGTATCGCCTGGATGCCATGAACGGGCGGAACGATTCCGATTCGGCTCCTGATTCGGCTTTCCGTTACGGCGCCCGCGCCCACGTCACCCTGCTCGATCCCGAAAACGGTCATGGTTACAAGGGTACCTATCTGGGCGAGAAAAAGGTTTTGACCCTCGGTGGTGCCTATCAGATGGAAAAGGACGTGGCTTACAGTAATCTAGGCAACCTTAATATTCGGGGCGACGAAACCGGAGCGGTTGATTACGAAGCCTGGACCGTTGACCTTTTCTTCGAATACCCGGTTGACGGCGTGGGGACTTTCACCGTTTCCGGTGCCTATGCCGACTATGACCTTGATGACGCCTATCAGGGGGCGAATCCCGATGCCCTCACCACCGGCATCAATGGCGAAAAGAACGGTGGTTATGTTAAAATTGGTTACATGCTGCCTAATCTTCCCCTGCAGTTCTTCGCCCGTAGCGAAAGCTGGTCCCTGGCCAACTACAACGGTTTCGGTGACCAGGAAGTCGACTGGTACGGCGGTGGTTTCAACTACTATTTCCGCGGCCAGGATCTCAAGCTGACCATGGAATTGTCTCAAGCTGACTTCGACAAAGAAGGATATGGTTTGGGGTCTACTGAGCTGACCGAAGACTTCACCACCTTCACCGCGCAAATGCAGGTTATTTTCTAATTTAGTTTCACAGCTTCCGGCTCGCTGTTGAGCCGGTGGACATCAACCCTGCAACGAGAGGAGTACGTATCATGAAGAAGCTTATTGTTCTGGCCGCCGCCATGATGATGGTCGTATCCGTTTCCGGTCTGGCTCTTGCCAAGGACGTCAAAGGCAAAGTGACCGCCGTTAACGGCGATGTCATCACCGTCGAAGTAGAAAAAGGCAAGGCGGCCGACATCGCCGTGGGCGCCGACGTTGAAGTCGAAGTCAAAGGCGACAAGGCTCCGAAAAAAGGCGGCGACATGCTGCAAGGCTGCTAATCGGCCCGTTTGACCCCGGGGCCGGCGTCCGTCGCCGGCCCCATTTTTTCAAGTTGGAAAGCGTTTCAACACAGAGAGCACGAGAACACAGAGGAAAAACAAAGGGGTAAGCACTCGCTTGAAAGACAAGCTTTATGATTTCTCTGTGCACTCCGAGCCTCTGTGGTTATTAAATGGGATTGTTGAGGGTTGAAGGTTTTACCCCTCACGCTTTACCCCTCACATGAATTTAGAGGATTTCATCATCATGCCGACGAAGAAAAGATCGAATGTTCTTTCTATCGCGGCGACGGTTTTGGCGGGGTTTTCGCTGATTCTTTTCAGCGGCGTTCTCGATCCGGCGCAGGCCGCCGGTATCGGCAAGGACGGCACGATTGTCGCCAAAAAGGGCAAAGCGAAAACCCTTGACGAACTGATCGCCATGTACGATTCAACCTCGTGTATCGAGTGTCACGAGGACACCCACAACGAATGGGCCAATTCCGCCCATGCCCGTTCGGTCTACGGCACCGGCCGTACCGCCGCGACTTTCAAGACCGCCTTCACCAATGGCTTCATGTCCTGGGCCTACTCGGGCGTGACCGATCCCAATGATGTGCAGGTCGAGCATCTGATGGGCTGCGCCAAATGCCATCTGCCGCAACTGGCCGACGCCACCGACGCCGTGGCCAAGGAGTTCGTCGG
Source organism: Desulfuromonadaceae bacterium UBA6124 (assembly GCA_002423365.1). GTDB lineage: Bacteria > Desulfobacterota > Desulfuromonadia > Desulfuromonadales > Trichloromonadaceae > Trichloromonas. The sequence goes on from DIVU01000049.1 coordinate 7,163, forward strand.
TGAAATTTTCGCGCTGATGGATGCCAACAGCAAAGGCGACACCGAGACCTTCGAGGAGAAAAAAGAGCTTCTTCTCAAGCTCAACATCAATTGTCTGGTTTGTCACAACCGCAACGCCATCGTTCACAAGTGGACCGACGGCTATCCTCAGGCCGGGGTGGTTTTCGGATCTTCCGACGGGGCTCATGACGACCCGGATTTCCCGATTGCGCGAACCAGTCCGATCATGGGAGAAGCTATTTTCTGCGGTCAATGTCATGGTCTTGGCCCCAATCTGGAGTTGGATAACCCGACCCAGTGCGCCACCGCCTACGGCAGCTACCTCTTTTCCTACATTGCCAATGGCGGCGACCAGAACTGCCAGGAATGCCACATGCGTGAAAGTGGCTTGGGGCACGACATGCAGAGCTATCGTTCGCAGGTCATGGCCGACAAGGCCATCGACTGGCATGTGGACACCCGCCCCATGGTCTGGCGGGACGGCAACACCATTCGCCCCAAGCTGATGGTTGATGTGTCGATGACCAATAAAGCCGGTCACGGCATACCCGATGGCTGACCGACCCCCAACCGACTGGTTCTGTCGGTAAGCGCAA
>DIVU01000385.1:0-10292 GCA_002423365.1 Desulfuromonadaceae bacterium UBA6124
TGCCCGTGCGAAAGACCTCGCCCGCCTTGCTGCCTTCCAGGGGAATGCCCTCCGAGGACGATTTCCCGCGGTTGCTGAGCAGGAATTCGGCGCTGGCACCGACCGCGTGGGCGAAGTAGAGATCGCCGCGCTTCTCGTGGTAGAGGATGATGCTGGCATCGGGAGAGTCCGTAAGCGCGCAGGCGGTGTCGAGAATGGCCTTGACCAGGGTCGGATGATCGATTTCCGAGGAAAGGTCCCGACCGATCTCCACCAGTTTCAACAGCTCCTCTTTCGTCAGTAAGTTCAATTCCGTGCCCATCTATCCTCCTGCCTGCCTGTGTGCGGGAATTTTTCTTAAGTCTATCCGAAAGTTTTTTCACCGCCACTTGCGCTCTGACCTGGATGATGCGCGCTGCGGATGCGCCGGCCAAGGCCATGGTTTTTGCGAATGTCGGGGTCAGGTCTCAANNCTACCGTTATCGGCGACGGTTTGTGTGACGATACCGGAGGTCTGGTCCGGCATTTATGTAGTTCCCGAAATGTTCAACGTCACCGGTCAACTGGAGGAAAACACAATCTTGACACGCATGTCTTGACGGTATATTTTTTATACCATGCGATTCGAATTCGATCCCAATAAAAGTTTCTCAAACTTTTCGAAACATAGCATTGATTTCGACGTCGCTCAAAACTTGTGGAATGATCCGGACCTATTGGAAATACCTGCTAAAACCACCGATGAGGCCAGGCATCTTGTTATCGCTAAGATCGACGGTAAGCACTGGTCTGCGGTCATCACTTATCGAGGCCAGACCATTCGCCTTATTTCGGTCAGGCGTTCCCGACCGGAGGAGATCGGACTTTATGAAGGCTAAAGATTTCGACAAAAAGTTTGACGATGACCAATCCATTATTGGCGACCTTGACCTCTCCAGGGCTCGTCGTCCGGATCATGAACAGAGGCGGGTCAATGTGGATTTCCCTATCTGGATGATCCACTCCCTTGATAAAGAAGCGCAACGACTAGGTGTTCCCAGACAATCAATCATCAAATTATGGATAGCAGAAAAGCTCGAGAAGCTGGCCGGTTAGTTGCGCTGCTTTCGGTAGTTGCAACCAGGGCTCAAAAAGACAGTTTTGACGGATTTTCCGTTGAGGCGGTTCACTTCCGTTCACCGTATCCTGTGGGCTCCAGGTTGAAGTAGTTCAAAAGCAGCGAGGCGGCTCCGGTTGGGGCCGCCTCGCTGTATTTGGGGGGCAGGGGAATTCTAGAAGCGGCTGCGTAGGGCGAGGCGGAAGGCGACGTCCGAGGCGGTTTCGGTGGCGATGTCTTCGCTGACGCCAATTTCCAGGGTGGTCTTTTCGCCGAGGGCGAGGTCGCCGCCGACGGTGAGTAGGGCGGCGGGGTCGCCGAGTTCCTTGAGGTCGCTGTCGTAGAGGGGGGTGTGGCCGTCGAGCTGGAGCTTGAGGACGATCCACGACCAGGGGCGCCAGCCGCCGCCGAGCATGGCGAAGCCGACCAGGTTGCGCTGCTGTTCTTCGACGACGTCGCCGTTGGTCATGCCCATGAGGCCGAAGCTGCCGAAGAGGGCGAGGGCGGAATCGCCCTGGCGCCAGGTGCGGTTGCCGGAAAGCCAGAGGGAGAGGTCGGTGCTGCCGCTGCCGAGCAGATCGTTGCTGTCGCCGGTGGGGAGCTTGAGAGCGGCGTGCAGGGCGGTCCCCCAGGGCTCGTCCCCGGTGGAGCGGGCCAGCTGCCAGGCGGCATTGAGGCGGAGGTCGCCAATCCCCTGGGCGTGATCGTCGACCAGGACTTCCTGCTTGCCGTTACGGATGTAACTGTAGCGCAGGCGGTCGCGGGGCGCTTTGTCGCGACCGTTCTGGGGGAGGCCGAAGGTGTCGTGCCAGCCTTCGATGAAGCCGTCGAGGAAGCCTCCCCGGTGCATCAGGTAGGGAAGGTCGAGGCCGACTTCGAGGCGCGGCGTCAGACCCCGGCGCAGGTTGAGGTTGAAGCGGTAGGTTTCGCCGTCGAAGAAGGCGCTCTCACCGCCGCTGCTGTTGTGGGTGTAGTTCTGCGCCGTATCCAGGGCGAGCTCGGCGGCGTGTTCGCCGGGGGGAAGCACCAGGGCATGGCCGGGGGTCGGCAGGCCGAAAATCTGGGTCATGGGGGCGCGGTTGCCGGTCTGGAAAGGGCCGATGGCGAGGTCGGCGCCCGCGGCGGAACCGGCCAAGAGGATCAACGACAGGGCCAGCCAGGGCAGGATGCGGCAAGCGATCATGAGTCGATACCTTTGTCTTGGGGTGGACAGGGATGAAAGTGACAGGCTGAAGAGTACCGAGGCCAGTTTTAACGCAGCCTTTCCGTGCTGTCAAAACAAAAGGGGGTAGGGCCGGGCCGCTGTTTAATCGTTGCATGGCGCCCCCGCTCACGTTAATCTCACAAGAATTGTTTCATCCCCTAAGCGAGGAGTTGCCCATGCGTGTATTTCGATTTTGGCTTGTTGCCTTGGTGATAGGTTTAACCGGCTGTGCCTCCTGGCATGCCCGGGTACGTCCCGGTTTCGACTGGAGCACGGTTTCGACGGTGGCGTTGCAGGGGCCGGCGGAGGCCTACACCGATCTGATCGCGACGGCGCGGGAGGAGTTAGAGGGGATGGGTTATCGGGTACTGCCCGCCCAATCCCCTGAAGCGCAGGTGGATGTGCAGCTCTCCGTGGTCGAGGCGCTGGATATTGATGAGTCCGGCAAGACCTTCATGCGCCCGAAGAGTCTGCATACCCGCTTCTACAAGTCGGTGGATCAGGCCCTGGTCGCCGAATCGAGTTATTACCTCGGACCGTCGGAAAGCCCGCGCCAGGGGGTGAAGGCGCTGCTCGCCGGAGTGCGGAAAAAGCAGGCCCAGGCGGCTGCCGTTCCAGCGCCGGTGGTGACGGCCGCGCCGGTTGCCACCCCGCCCGCGTCGAAGCCCGCTGTGGTGGAGCCCGTTCCGGTGCAGGTCGCCCCGGCACCGCCCGCCGCCGCTGAAACCGTCACCGCCCACCCGTCGCAAACAACCGCGCCGGTTGCCGTGCCCTCGGTGACAGCGGGTTCGACTCCCGCTCCGGAAGCGGTGGCGGCTCCGCAAGGGAGCGATCTCCGTCAGCCGCAGGCGGCCCCCATTGCCCCCGCCGCGCCGCCCGCGCCCGTTTCTCAGCCGCAAGTCGCAACCGAATCCTTGGCGGATGACGATTGGGATAAGCCGCGCGACGAAATCCCTTCCTCCGGAGAGGCTTCCCCCTGGGTGCCGCGTTTTCAGTCCTGGGGTTTTTCCGATTGGGGCAAGAGCCGGGGTGACGAGTGACGAGTGACGAGTGAGGGGGCGCCGGAGAACGGGAATGATGCGGACTTTTTGTAAACTGATCGTCTTTTTGACGCTGTGTTGGGGCGCTTCGGCATCGGCCGCGACCGTCGCCGGCAAGTTGACGACGGACGGCGGCAAAACGCCGACAGCGGGGGTGCGGGTGCTGGCCTATCCGCTGGCGGCGGCCTCCCTTGCCGGGGAAGCGCCGCACCGCTCGGCGGTGACGGGGATGGACGGCCTTTTCTCCCTGGAGTTGCCCGCCGGGCAATACTTCTTTCTCGCCCGGGGGGGCGGCTTCTTCGCCTACTACGGCCGCAATCCGGTGGCGGTGCCGGAGGACGGACTTGCCGGAATGAATCTGGCGCTGGTCGCGGAAAATCCGGCGGTGAGCGAGCGCAAAGCCGACTTTACCACCGGTGTGGCGGGGCGGACCCTGGTCGGGGACAGTCCCCTGGCCGACGCCATCGTCTATGTCTATACCGATCTCAATGATCAGCTCAAAGGCATGGGCCTGGGGATGTCGGCGCCGAGCGATGCCGAAGGGCGTTTCGAGCTGCCCCTTGCCCCCGGCACCTACTATCTGCTGGCCCGGCAACGGCAGGCGGGGGGCTTTGCCGGACCGCTGCGAGCCGGGGATTTCATCGGCTACTATCCCGGCAACCCGGTAACGGTCGGCCCGGACCAGGTGTTGCAACTGACCTTGCCGATGCTGGAAGTGCCGGAGAAGGTCGAGCGTCTGGCCGAGTCCCTCTTCGGCCAGACCAGCATCCACGGGCGCATCGTCGATGGCGAGGGAAAGCCGGTGGCCGGGGCGCGGGCGATTCTTTACAGCGACCCGACCATGCTCAACCGCCCCCTCTACGTCAGTCGGCCGAGCGACGCCGACGGCCGCTTCGTTCTCTCCTTCGCCGCGGGCGGCACCTATTATCTCGCAGCCCGCGATACCCTTGGCGGCACACCGCAGCCGGGGGAACGCTACGGCCGCTTCGCCGGTTCCAGCGATGGTTCGATCCTAGTAGAGACCGGCCAAGACAAATCCGGGGTGGAGATCATGGTGGAGGAGATGTGGTAGGGGCGCCGACCGCCCGGGAGATTTCCGGCTCATGATCTGGCGCCTTCTCGCCTCACTGCGGTTGACTGTGCCGCTGCTGCTGGGTCTGGCCCTGGCGGCGGTCTTCGGCACCTTCGCCCCCCTGGAGGAGGGGCGCTACGAAATATTTTACCAGCGCCTCTGGTTCCGCCTCCTTCTCGGCCTGCTCGCGCTGAATCTGAGTGTCTGCACGGTCCGTTCGCTGCGGCAGCGGCGGCGCATGCTCGCGGCACCGACCTTTCCCTTAACTGGTGCCGATCTCGACCCCGCCTGGCGGGCCTTGCCCGAGGGTCTGGATCGCGACCGGGCCGCCGCCGGTTTGGCCGCTTTCGGTTATCGCGTCGCCGCCCATCCCCGGGGGTTCCTCGCCCAGCAGGGCATCGGCGGGCGCTGGGGGGGGACGGTGGTGCATCTCTCCCTGCTCTTGATCATGGCCGGGACGCTCCTCGGAGGCGCCGGTTTCGTCGGTACCCGCCAACTCCATGTGGGGCACGAGGCGACGGACTATTTCGATTGGGCGGCCCAGGCTGATCGCCCCTTGGGATTCACCTTGCGCCTCGATCACTTCGAGCCTGTCTATTACCCCATCGAACTGCGCTTCGCCGTGGTCGAGGCCGACAACAGCCGCCCGCCGCTGCTGCTGACCGCCCGCGAAGGGGAGACGGTCGAGCTGCCCCGCCCGGGCCTGACGGCGCAGGTGGAGAAATTCCTCCCCTTCGAACGGATGCTTTTTCTGCAGCTTTACCGCGACGGTCGTCCCCTCGGCCGCTACCAGGCCCTCCCCGCGGGGGGCAAGGAAACGAGTCCGGTCGCCTTCGGCCTGACCCTCCATCCCGACGCATTCAAGGATCCCCTGCTCAAGCAGTTGCACAGCGAGGTGTCGATTCTCGAGAAGGGGCAGGTGGTGAAGCAGGGGGTCATCGAGGTCAACCGGCCGCTGGTCCATCGCGGCGTAACGATCTACCAGACCGCCCATGCTCGTGATCAGTTCGGCTTCTGGTATGCCGGTTTCCAGCTCAGTCGCGACCCCGGCGAACCGCTGGTCTGGAGCGGTTGCGTCCTCTTGAGTCTCGGCCTGTTGACGGCCTTTTTCCGGCGCTGGCGGGTGCTGCTTTTCGCTTGGCCGGCAGGGCAGGGTGTCCTCAAGCCGCTGCGGGGCTTTGCCGGCGAGGCCGGAAGCGCTGATCTCCAAGTCCTGCTGCACGCTCTCGCCGTGTCTGTTACCGCCGAGGCCGGCACCTCCGCCGACCGGCATGATCCTTGACGGTTCGGGAGGGGGCATGGTAGATTACGCCACTTTTTTCTCATTTATCCCCTTCGGTTGTCCCGGCGGCGGATACGCGGAGCCCCGATGTACTTCCCTTCCCCCGAGCAGTTCGCCTCCCTGGCCACACAGGGCAACCTGATTCCCATCTACCGGGAAATCCTGGCCGACATGGAAACCCCCGTTTCCGCCTTCAAGAAGATCGACGACGGCAAGACCTCTTTTCTGCTGGAAAGTATCGAAGGGGGAGAAAAGTGGGCGCGTTACTCTTTTCTCGGCAGCGGTCCGGGGCGGGTCTTTCGCAGCCGGGGGAAGCGTTATGAAGTGTTGGAGTACGGGCGCGTCATCCAGTCAGGAGATTGCGCCGATCCCCTGGCCGAGCTCAAGGCCTTTCTCGCCCCTTACCGGCCGGTGCCCATCGACGGACTGCCCCGTTTTTTCGGCGGTGCCGTCGGCTATCTCGGCTACGACATGGTGCGTTTCGTCGAGGAGCTGCCCGACGCCAATCCCGCCCGGATCGGTGCTTTCGACAGCTGTTTCCTGCTCACGGAAAAGCTGCTGATCTTCGACAATATGCGCCAGAAGATCAAGGTGGTGTGCAACGTCCACCTTGCTCCCGGTGCCGATCCTGCAGCCGCCTACCGCGAGGGGGTCGCGCAGATTGATGAACTGATCGAGCAGTTGCGCGCGCCTCTGCCCCGTCACGCTCCGGAGGTTTCGACGGAGACGCCGGTCCTGGAGTCGGACTTCACCCGCGAGGGCTTCATGGCGGCGGTGGAGCGCTGCAAGGAATATATCCGTGCCGGCGATATCATTCAGGTGGTGCTGTCCCAGCGCTTCTCCGGCCCCTTGGGCGGCACTGATCCCTTCGACATCTACCGTGCTTTGCGCACCATCAATCCTTCCCCCTATATGTTTTTCCTGCGTTTCGGCGACACCCTGGTGGTCGGCGCCTCGCCCGAGGTGCTGGTGCGCAAGGAGGGGGACCAAGTCGAGGTGCGCCCCATCGCCGGTACCCGTCCCCGGGGGGCGACGGCGGAGGCGGATCTGGTTTTCGAGGCCGAACTGCTGGCCGATCCCAAGGAACGGGCCGAGCACATCATGCTGGTCGATCTCGGCCGCAACGATCTCGGCCGGGTCTGCCGTACCGGCTCGGTGGAGGTCAGCGAGCTGATGGTGATCGAGCGTTATTCCCACGTCATGCACATCGTCTCCAACGTGCGCGGCAACCTGCTCGAAGGGCGCGACGCTTTCGACGTCTTTCGCGCCACCTTTCCCGCCGGCACCCTCTCCGGCGCGCCGAAGATCCGGGCGATGGCGATCATCGATGAACTGGAACCCTGCCGGCGCGAGATCTACGGCGGCGCCGTCGGCTACTTCTCCTTTTCCGGCAACATGGACATGGCCATCGCCATCCGCACCTTGGTTATCCGCGACGGGCGCATTCATCTCCAGGCCGGGGCGGGGATCGTCGCCGACTCGGACCCCGTCGCCGAGTATCAGGAGACCGTCAACAAGGCGCAAGGCGCCATGTCCGCCATCACCATGGCGCGAAAGGGGCTGAACTGACATGCTCCTCATGATCGACAACTACGACTCCTTCACCTACAACATCGTCCAGTACTTTCGGGAACTCGGCGCCGAGGTGGAGGTGTACCGCAATGACAAGATCACCGTCGACGAGATCGAAAAGAAGGCGCCCCGGCGACTGGTGGTCTCCCCCGGCCCCTGTTCACCGCTGGAGGCGGGCATCTCCGTTGAAGCCATCCAGCGGTTGGCGGGGAAGATCCCGATTCTTGGTGTTTGTCTCGGCCACCAGTCCATCGGCCAGGCCTTCGGCGGCAAGATCGTCCGTGCCGCCTCCCTCATGCACGGCAAGACCAGCCCGATTCACCACGACAACCAGGGGCTTTTTGCCGGTCTGGCCAATCCCTTCGATGCTACCCGCTACCATTCCCTGATCGTCGAACGGGAAACGCTGCCGGACTGCCTGCGGGTGACGGCCTGGACGGCGGAAGGGGAGATCATGGGGATGGCGCACCGCGAACTGCCGGTCTGGGGGGTGCAGTTTCATCCCGAGTCGATTCTGACCCTGGAAGGGAAGAAGCTGCTCGGCAATTTTCTGAAGTTGAGCTGAATGAATCGTGAGGAGTAAGGGGTTAGGAGTAAGGAGAAAGACGCTTTTGCTTTTTCTCCTCACCCCTTACCCTTCACTCCTTACGCCCTAAGCCTCACGGAGAGTAGAATGATCAAAGCAGCGATAGCCAAAATAGTGGAGCGCCAGGATCTTACTGAGACGGAAATGATCGCCGTGATGGATCAGATCATGGGCGGCGAGGCGACGCCGGCGCAGATCGCCGCCTTCATCACCGCGCTGCGCATGAAGGGGGAGACGGTGGACGAGATCACCGGTGCCGCCCGGGTCATGCGCGACCGGGCCACGCCGATCCGCGTCGGCAAGGTGCTGGATATCGACCGCGAGGACATCAACCTCGACCAGGAGACGATCCTCGACGTGGTCGGCACCGGTGGCGACGGCACCAACACCTTCAATATTTCGACGACCGTCTCCTTCGTCGTCGCGGCCTGCGGCGTGAAGGTGGCCAAACACGGCAACCGTTCGGTCTCCTCCCTCTGCGGCAGCGCCGACGTGCTGGAAAAGCTCGGAGTGAATCTGGACGTGACCCCGGAGAAGGTCGAGGAGTGCATCCGCGAACTCGGCATCGGCTTTCTCTTCGCGCCGGCCCTGCACGGGGCGATGAAGTACGCCATCGGCCCGCGCAAGGAGGTCGGTATCCGCACCATCTTCAATATCCTCGGGCCGCTGACCAACCCCGCCGGGGCCGATTGTCAGGTGCTCGGTGTCTATCAGGAAGCGCTGGTCGAACCCCTCGCCCAGGTGCTGGCCCGTCTCGGTTGCCGCCGGGGCTTTGTCGTTTACGGCATGGACGGCATGGACGAGATCACCCTGACCGGACCGACCCGGGTCGCGGAAATCCGTGACGGCAAGGTCAAGGTTTTCACCATCGAGCCGGAGGATTTCGGCCTCAGCCGCTGCCCGATGAGCGCCCTGCAAGGGGGCAACGCGGTCGGCAATGCCGAAATTGTGCGCAGCGTGCTCCAGGGGGAAACCAGCCCCCGTCGGGATGTGGTGCTGCTTAACGCGGCCTACGCCCTGGTCGCCGCCGGCGCCGCCGAGGATATCCCCGCCGGTCTGGTGCTGGCCCGCGAGGCCATCGACGAAGGGCGGGCGCTGGCCAAGGTCGACGCTTTGGCGGGGATGACGAACGAATAATCGGGCGCCGCAAAAGGCCCCTACGGAAACTATCGATGAACGGTACCCCCGACATTTTGAAGAAGATCGTCGCGCACAAGCGCGAGGAGGTCGCCACCGCGAAGGCCAAATTTCCCATGGAGCGGCTGCGGCAGCGACTGGAGCTGGTCGAGGATCAGCCGCGGGGCTTTGTTCGCGCCTTGCGGATCATGCACGAGGCGGGAGGGACGGCGGTCATCGCCGAGGTGAAGAAGGGCTCCCCCTCCAAGGGGGTGATCCGTCCCGATTTCGATCCGATCACTATCGCCGAAACTTACCAGGCGCACGGGGCCACCTGTCTTTCGGTGCTCACCGATGAAAAGTTCTTTCTCGGCCATCTCCAGTATCTCGGCCTGATCCGCGAGCAGGTCTCTTTGCCGCTGCTGCGCAAGGACTTCATCTGCGATCCCTATCAGATTGTCGAGGCCCGCGCCTTCGGCGCCGACGCGGTGCTGCTCATCGCGGCCATGCTCGATCTGGCCCAGTTGCGGGATTTTATCGCCTGCGCCCGGGAACTGCGCCTCGACGTGCTGCTTGAAGTGCACGATGAGGCGGAGCTTGAGCTGGCGCTGCAAACCGACTGCGAGCTGATCGGGATCAATAACCGCAGCCTGCGCACCTTCGTCACCGATCTTGGCGTCACCGAACGCTTGCGGCCGCTGGTTCCGGCGGAGCGGTTGGTTGTCGCCGAAAGCGGCATCAACAACCGCGCCGACGTCGAACGTCTGCTCAAGGCCGGCGCCGGCGCTTTTCTCATCGGCGAGGCGCTGATGCGCGAGGCCGATATCGGCGCTAAGCTGGAAGAACTGATAGGCTAAATCATCCGCGGGGATACACCCATCGACCGACCAGGGCGACGCAGGCGTCGCCCCTACAGAAAATTCAAGGAGAGAGTGATGCAGAACAAGATCCTGTTGCCGGAAGACCGCATCCCCAAATACTGGTACAATGTCATTCCCGACATGCCGGGCCCGCTGGCGCCGGTCATTCATCCGGGGACGATGCAGCCGGTCAAGCCGGAGGATCTGCTGCCGATCTTCCCCATGCCCCTGATCGAGCAGGAAGTTTCCCAGCAGCGCTGGATCGAGATTCCCGAGCCGGTGCGGGAGATTTTCCGAATCTGGCGTCCCTCCCCCTTGTTTCGTGCGCACCGGCTGGAGAAAGCCCTCGGCACCCCGGCGAAGATCTACTACAAGTACGAAGGGGGCTCCCCGGCCGGTTCGCACAAACCGAACAGCGCCGTGCCCCAGGCCTATTTCAACAAGATCTCCGGGACCAAGCGCATCGCCACCGAGACCGGCGCCGG